>DATCRS010000254.1:0-8207 GCA_036568845.1 Devosia sp.
GGGTCACGTCGAGCAGCAGCACGTCCTTGACGTCACCCTGCAGCACGCCCGCCTGGATGGCGGCGCCCATGGCCACGACTTCGTCAGGGTTGACGCCCTTGTGGGGCTCCTTGCCGAAGAAGTTCTTCACCGTCTCGACGACCTTGGGCATGCGAGTCATGCCGCCGACGAGAACGACCTCGTCGATCTGGGAGGCGGAAACGCCAGCGTCCTTCAGCGCCTGCCGGCACGGCTCGACCGTCTTCTGGATCAGGTCGTCTACCAGCTGCTCGAACTTGGCGCGGGTGAGCTTCATGGTGAGATGCTTGGGACCCGACGCATCCGCCGTGATGAACGGCAGGTTGATCTCGGTCTGGGTCGAGCTCGAGAGTTCGATCTTGGCCTTCTCCGCCGCTTCCTTCAGCCGCTGCAAAGCGAGCTTGTCGTTGCGGAGGTCGATCCCCTGGTCCTTCTTGAACTCGTCGGCGAGGTAGTCGACGAGCCGCATGTCGAAGTCTTCGCCGCCCAGGAAGGTGTCGCCATTGGTCGACTTCACCTCGAAGACGCCGTCGCCGATCTCGAGCACGGAGATATCAAAGGTACCGCCACCCAGGTCATAGACCGCGATGGTGCCGGTGTTCTTCTTGTCGAGGCCATAGGCGAGCGCCGCGGCCGTCGGCTCGTTGATGATGCGTAGCACTTCGAGGCCGGCGATCTTGCCGGCATCCTTGGTGGCCTGGCGCTGGCTGTCGTTGAAATAGGCCGGCACCGTAATCACGGCCTGCGTGACGGTCTCGCCGAGATAGGATTCGGCGGTTTCCTTCATCTTGGTGAGCACCATGGCCGAGACTTCGGACGGCGACATCTTCTTGCCGCTGACCTCGACCCAGGCATCGCCATTGTCCGCCTTGACGATATGGAAGGGCACGAGGCCCTTGTCCTTTTCCACCATCGGGTCGTCCCAGCGGCGGCCGATCAGGCGCTTCACCGCAAAGAGCGTTCCCTCGGGATTGGTGACGGCCTGGCGTTTGGCCGGCTGGCCGACGAGCCGCTCGCCGTCCTTGGAGAAGGCGACCATGGAAGGCGTGGTGCGCGCGCCCTCCGCATTCTCGATGACTTTCGGGGTCGTTCCATCCATCACTGCAACGCAGCTATTGGTGGTCCCGAGGTCGATTCCGATAACTTTACCCATGACGTAAGCCTCTTTCCTGGCGAACCCGGTTGGAGCCCCCTGACAGGCGATTCCTTTGCCCTCGTCGGGCCGGGTCCCTCATTTGGATTTTGGCCCGTATCCGGGCCTCGAAGCGCTATATAGGGGGGGCCTATCCCCCCTGCAAGCCGCGCTGCACCTGAAAATTTTGCCCCTGATGGGGCACTTTTCAGACCTGCCCTCGGAACCTTCGGCGCAACTCACGAAGGCGCGACTGCGCATCCTTTTTCCCCGGTCCTGCATTGGCTATCAAGCGGGAGCGCGTTGCTCCCGCGGTTCAACAAAGCAGAAGGGAGCCGATCATGCGCTCCACACCCTTGGCACTGCTGACCGCCGCCGGCCTTTGTTTCGCGGCCCCTGCCCTGGCGCAGAACCCGGACTTCACCTCGCCGTCCAACCAGCCCCTGCCTGGCCTGTCGGAAGAAGCAGACCAGCAGCTCTGGTGCGCCGTCATGGCCAGCCAGCTCGCCCAGGTCGCCCTCCAGAACGGCGACCAGCAGACCTTCCAGGTCCTGGCCCCGATGGCCATGGCGCTCTCCAAGCAGATCTCGACCACCTTCGTTGTGCTGCATGTCGGCGAGCCCGACATCCGGTCCTATCTCGATCTTTACACCATCGAGATCAGCAACGTGATCGCCGGCACTGCTCCCGAGCGCTACGCGCCCGAGCAATGCAAAGGCATCGTGGCCGCGATGGTGATGGTATAGCCGGGCGGTGGGTGCCCGGCCTCGTCCTTCGACAGGCTCAGGATGAGGCCTTTCAGGCATCTCAGTAGCCCTCATGGTGAGCCTGTCGAACCACGAGGGCGTGGCACCACGCCCTTCCCGCGGTACCCACCGCATAGCTTTGGCAACCAATTTGTGGTCTAAGGGGCCTCGGTTCGTTCGACCGAAAGTCCCCCATGCGCCGACTCTTGCTTGCCTTCCCCCTGGTCCTCGCCACCTTCGGCGCGCTGGCCGAGGAGGTTTCGGCCGAGGTGCGCAAGCAGTTCTGGTGTGGCGTCGCCTTCGACCTTGCCGCGCGCGATGTGCCTGAGGATGCCGCGCCCGAAGTGCTGGCCGTCACCACGCCGTATAAGACTGGCGCCGGGACGCTGATTGGCCGCGCTCGCGTCGCTTATCTCGAGGCCGGCTACACCGAGGAGGCCTTCGAGGCGCTCCGCGCCGAGACCGAGGCCCGGGTGCTGGCCGAGCTCGCCCGGACCGATCCCGCCGTCGAACCCCAGCACAGCTTTGAAGATTGCGCCGCCCTGATCGGCCTATGAGGTAGCCCCATCGATGTGGATCAATCCCCGCCCCGACGACATCTTCATCGTCGTCGACCTGCAGTACGATTTCCTGCCCGGCGGCAGCCTCGCCGTTGCCGGCGGCGATGAGATCATCGGCCCCATCAATGAGCTGGCGCAGAAGTTCCGCCACGTGGCGATGACGCAGGACTGGCATCCGCAGGGCCACATCTCCTTTGCCTCCAACCATGAAGACGCCGAGCCCTTCCAGATCGTCGAGCTCCCCTACGGACCACAGGTGCTCTGGCCCGATCACTGCGTCTGGAACACGCGCGGTGCCCAGTTCTCCCGCGACGTCGATATCCCCCACTGTGAGCTGGTGATCCGCAAGGGCTACAACGAGGTGGTCGATTCCTATTCCGGCTTCCAGGAGGCCGACCGCAAGACCAAGACCGGGCTCGAAGGCTACCTGCGCGAGCGCGGCTTCCAGCGGCTCTTCATCGCCGGCCTCGCCACCGACTTCTGTGTCAATTGGACGGCACAGGACGCCCGCACCGCCGGATTTGAGACATTTGTGGTCGAAGATTTGACACGAGCCATCGATACAAACGGCTCGCTTGCCCAGGCTTGGAACGACATGACCAAGGCGGGCGTCCGACGGATCACATCGAACGACATTGCCTGAATGCGCCGACTTCTCGCGTTGCTAGCGGTTTCCACCCTCCTGGCGGCTCCGGCCGCCGCCGAGGATATTTCCGCCGAGACCGACCACGTGCTCTGGTGCGCCAGCGCCTACGCGCTCCTCGCCAACGACGCTTCCGAACAGGCGGACGTGATCGAGACCGAGCTCTACGACCAGATGGCCGCTACACTGACCCAAAAGGGCATCGAGCTGCTGCGCGCCAGAAAGGTCGCCGACGAGAAGATCGGCGCCATCATCCAGGCCTATGACGACGCCGTCTACATCCAGCTCGACACCCCCCAGGCGAAATACCCCGTCGAGACGTGTGAACCGCTGGCCAACGGGTAGCCCCGCACAGTTGGCCTCTTACTTGCTAGCCAGCTCGGTAGCCCCTATCTTTTGGCAGACCAGCCACAGAGGTGCTTGATGCCGGAAATCGATGTCAAGGAAGCGGTGTCGATTGCCAAGGCCTTCGTTTCTGAGGTCCTTGCCGAGGAGAAGCCTTACAATATTGGACTCGAGGAAGTCGAGTTTGACGAGGGGACCGGGACGTGGCTGGTGACGATCGGATTTTCGCGCCCCTGGGACAAGGGGCCATTCAGCACCCTGTCTGACACGGCACTAAGGCGCGACTATCGGATAGTGACTGTGTCCGATCACCTGAGGACGGCAGTCTCGATGAAGCGACCGGAACACGTCGCTCTGCATGCCTAAGAGGGTCGTTCTCGATACCAATCTGGCGCTCTTGCTGGTGGTCGGGCTGACCGATCGAACTTACATCTCAAGGCACAAGAGGTTGGCGGCCTATCGCGTAGAGGACTTCGAACTTCTTGGTATGCTTATCGAGTCTCATGGAGGCATTGTATTCTGCCCCAATGTCCTGTCGGAAACATCCAACCTTCTGCGACATATCCACGAGCCGATCCGGAGCGAACTGTCGGGGACTCTTGAGAGGGTCGTTCGCTCAACGGCGGTGGCCGAGGAGTATGTCGCCAGCGCCCAAGCCGTCACCCATGGAATCTTCCACCGCCTCGGACTCACGGATGCTGTCCTGTTCACGCTCACGGAGTTCGACGCGGTGCTTTTGACGGCCGACCTTTCCCTCTATCTTGAGGTGCTTAGCGCCGGCCGGGAGGCGGTCAACTACAACCACGTTCGAGATCGAACCTTCTAGGATCAAGGTCTCCTGCCCCCTACCTCAACCCCACCACGCAGACCTGCCGGTAGCCGTGCCCGAAGCCCTCGCCGGCAAAGCCGCCGAATCGCTTGAGGAGGCGCAGGCCGGCCAGTTCCAGCAGCGCCAGCAATTCCTCGGGAAACACCTGCCGCATGGTCAGTACCGTGCGGCGGAACTCGGGGTGGCCCGGCCGCGACCAATGCCAGTCTGCCGTACTCACCTGGGTCGTCGCGTCATAGTCGATCGTCTCCTCGATCGTCACCGTGCCGAGTGCAGGGTGGTCGAAATTGCCCAGCAGCTGACGGTCTCCGGGCGGGAGGCTGAGCAGCCCGAGGTTGGGGAGGAAGATGTCGAAGAGCAGCCGGCCCTCGGCTCGAGGTGGCGGGCCGTCGCGCGAAGGCCGCTCAGCAGCGCGCCAGGTTCGGTGAGATGCAGCAGCGAATTGGCCGCGATCATCACGCGCTCGAACCGCTCGCCGAGGTCGAAATCGCGCATGTCGAGTTGCACATACCGGACATTCGGCAGCTCGCCGAGATTTGCGCGGGCAGCCTCCAGCATGACCTCGGAAACATCGGCCGCGACGATCCGCGCCCCGCTTGCCGCAACCGGCGCCGTCAGCCGCCCGGTTCCGCAGGCGAGCTCCAGCACGCGAACCGCCCCACCGCCCGCCATCCGGACATAGAACGCCTCCATCTCCGGATCGCGCGGCGCCACGAGGTCATAGAGGTCCGGATCGTCGTAGAGACCGTCGGCCATGCTGGCGTCCTCGCTCGAAGAAACTAGCACGATAAACCCACACTTTGTGGGAGGACATATCCCGCGCCCCTCTCTTGCGATTTCCAGGGCTTAGTCCTCACGAAGAGGTTCGTCCTAAACCCAGGAAATCGCGTTCTCTCCCGCAAGCAAGGGGGAGAGGTCGCCGTGGCACGATCTCTCATCCTCTCTCCCCCTGCGGGAGAGGCGCGGGATGCGTCGGCTCAACAAAAAAGGCGCCCGGAGGCGCCCTTCAAAAGCAATCCAGCCCGCGGCCTATACCGACTTGTCGATGCCGCCGTCCGACGCATGTTCCGCAGCCGCGGGAGCGCCCTTCGCCACGCCCACCATGGCGGGGCGCAGCACGCGGTCGCCGATGGCGAAACCGGCCTGCACCACCTGCACCACGGTGCCTTCGGGCCGGCTCGGATCGGGAACCTCGAACATGGCCTGGTGCTTGTGCGGGTCGAACTTCTGGCCCTCGGCCTCGATCGGCTTGACGCCGTGCTTGGCGAGGAGCCGCTGCATCTCGCGTTCGGTCATCTCGATGCCGTCGATCAGCGACTTCATGGCGCTGTCGGCGCTCTCGCGCGCCTCGGCCGGCAGAACCATCAGGGCCCGGCTCAGCGAATCGGTAGCGGTGAGCATGTCGCGGGCAAAGCCGGCAATCGCATAGGAGCGGGTGTCCTCGATCTCGCGCTGGGTGCGCTTGCGGAGGTTCTCCATCTCGGCCACGGTGCGGAGCAGCTTGTCGCGCAGGTCGAGGTTCTCGGCTTTCAGCGCTTCGACCGGGTTGACCGCGGCTTCCTCGGCGACGGGCGTCTCGGCTTCCGCAGCCTCAGTCGGCTTCAGCTCTTCGGGCGCAGCAGTCTCGTCACTCATCATCTGTTGCTGACAACTCTTCTAGGTTCAGGAAATTGTCCCGCATATCGGCCAATGGGGCGCAAGTTTCAAGCCTTGCGCTCGGCCTTGGCCTTCCGCGCCATCATCTCGCTGATGACATTGGCCGTGTAGTCGACCACCGGCACGATGCGCGCATAGTTGAGCCGCGTCGGCCCGATGACGCCGAGCACGCCGACCACCTTCTCATTGGCGTCCTTGTAGGGCGAGAGGATGACCGACGAGCCCGAAAGCGAGAAAAGCTTGTTCTCCGAGCCGATGAAGATCTTCACCCCCTGTGCCTTCTCGGCGTCGCCTAAGAGCTCGATGAGCCCGTCCTTGCTCTCGAGCTCATCGAAAAGCTGGCGCACCCGGCTCAGCTCTTCGGACGCCATGGTGTCGTTGATGAGGTTGGCCCGGCCGCGCACGATCACGGTGGGCGCCGCCTCGCCATTGTCGGAGAGCTGCGCGATGCCGGCCTCCACCAGCTTGCGGGTCAGATCGTCGAGCTCGGCCAGCTGCTCGGCCCGCTGGCTCTGCAGCGCCAGCTTGGCTTCGCTGAGCGTTCGCCCGACCGCCAGATGCGCAAGGTAGTTGCTCGCCTGGGTCAACGCGCTGGATGTCAGCCCCGGCGGCAGCGTCACGATGCGGTTTTCCACCGAGCCGTCCTGCCCCACGAGGATCGCCATCGCCGATTGCGCATCGAGCCGCACGAATTCGATATGCTTGAGCACGAGGTCCGACTTGTGCGCGATCACCACGCCGGCGCCGTGGCTCAATCCGGAGAGCAGCTGGCTCGCTTCGGTCAGCACGTCCTCGACGCGGCCCTCGCGCGCCGGTCCCTGGATCTGCTTTTCGATCGCCTGCCGCTCGCGCTCATCCACGCCGCCCACTTCGAGCATCGCGTCGACGAAGAACCGCAGCCCCTGCTGCGTCGGCGCCCGGCCCGCCGACGTATGCGGCGCTGCGATCAGCCCGAGGTCCTCGAGGTCAGCCATCACGTTCCGCACCGAGGCCGGCGACAGCCCGACCGAGAGCATGCGGCTGAGGTCGCGTGACCCCACCGGCGCACCGGTCTCGAGATAGCGTTCGACCAGCCGCTTGAAGATATCCTGGCTGCGGCTGTTCAGAACCGACAGAAAGTCCTCGGGAACCTGGTTCATCTGACGTTCATCAATGGGGCGGTGCGGTGACGATCCTGATCTTCACCATTTAGGCAAAGAACCCGGTTTGCGAAAGCGCCGCGGCATTGTTCGCCCGGGCGTCTAGGGTTAAGAGGCGGTTAACAGCAACCAACCAGGTGATTTGATGCGGCCGTCCGGACGGGCTCCAGATGAGATGCGGGCAGTGACGCTTGAGCGCAACGTGGCGCCCAAGGCTGAGGGCTCGTGCCTCGTAACCTTCGGATCGACCAAGGTTTTCGTCACCGCGTCGGTGGAAACGAGCCTCCCCTCCTGGCGTCGCGGACAGGGCCTCGGCTGGGTCACGGCCGAATACGGCATGCTGCCCCGCGCCACCGGCACCCGCACCCGCCGCGAGGCGGCCCAGGGCAAGCAGTCCGGCCGCACGCAGGAAATCCAGCGCCTCATCGGCCGCTCGCTGCGTGCCGTGGTCGACATGGCGGCGCTCGGCGAAAACCAGATCACCCTCGACTGCGACGTGCTTGAAGCCGACGGCGGCACCCGCACTGCTTCGATCACCGGGGCCTATGTGGCTCTGGCCGATGCGATTGCCTGGCTCAAGGCGCGCGACCTCACCAAGGGTGAGCCGCTGCGCGATTCGGTTGCCGCCGTCTCCTGCGGCATCTTCCGCGGCACCCCGGTGCTCGACCTCGACTATCTCGAGGACGTCGAGGCCCATACCGACGCCAATTTCGTCCTCACCGGCTCGGGCAAATTCGTCGAGATCCAGGGCACAGCCGAGCAGGAGCCGTTCAGTCGCGAGGAGCTCGAGACGCTGATGGCGCTGGCGCAAAAGGGCATCGACGAGCTCACCACCATCCAGAAGGCGGCCTTCGGCTGATGGGCGAAAAGCTCACATTGCGGCGCGGTGACCGGCTGGTCCTGGCGACCCACAATGCCGGCAAGCTCAGGGAATTCCAGGAGCTGCTGGACGGCTTCGGGCTCGACATCGTCTCGGCTGGTGAGCTGAGTCTGCCGGAGCCCGATGAGACCGGCACCACCTTTGCCGAGAATGCCCGCATCAAGGCCCACGCCGCCGCCAAGGCGGCCAACTGCATCGCGCTCGCCGACGATTCGGGCCTCGCCGTCGATGCGCTGGGTGGCCAGCCGGGCGTCTACAC
>DATCRS010000255.1:0-13310 GCA_036568845.1 Devosia sp.
CCTCATCCTGAGCTTGTCGAGGGACGAGGGCGTGCCACCGTGACTTCCACACCTTGCCCAAATCAATCCAAGTCGCCACCTTCTGCCCCGCATGAAGGAGACCACCGGTGACCAATCCGTTCTTTTCGTCCTGGACCACGCCGTACGAAGCGCCGCCCTTCGACCAGATCGAGACGAAGGACTTCCGCCCCGCCTATGACGAGGCGCTGGCGCAGCACCGTGCCGAGGTCGAGGCCATCGCCAACGCCACCGACGAGTCTACCTTCGAGAACACCATCGCGGCGCTGGAGCGGTCCGGCAAGCCGCTCAGGCGGGTGGAGATGGTCTTCGGCCAGCTCTCCTCGGCCGCGACCGACGACGAGCTGCAGGCCATCGAGCGCGAGGTCGCGCCGCTGGTCGCCCGCCACTGGAACGGCATCTTCCTCGACCCGAAACTCTTTGCCCGCATCGACGCGCTCCATCAGAGGCGCGACAGCCTCGGGCTCGACCCCGAATCCCTCCGCGTCCTCGAACGCTATCATCTCGATTTCGTCCGCTCGGGCGCGCGCCTCACCGCCAGCGAGCGCGACCGCTTCGCCGAAATCGTCGAGCGGCTCGCCGTGCTGGGCACGCAGTTCGGCCAGAACGTCCTCAACGACGAGAACGAGACGGTCTTCGCCTTCTCGGAGGCCGAGATGGCCGGCCTTCCCGCCTTCGCCCGCGCGGCGGCAGCCGAAACGGCCCGCGATCGCAAGCTCAACGCGCCATTCGCCGTCACCACCTCGCGCTCGTCGGTCGAGCCGGTGCTGCATTTCGCCAGCGACCGCAACGTCCGCGAAAAGGTCTGGCGCGCCTTCGTCAAGCGCGGCGCCAATGGCAATACCAACGACAATTCGAAAGTCATCGAGGAGATCGTGGCGCTGCGGGCCGAGATGGCGAACCTCCTCGGCTACCCCAGTTACGCCGCCTACAAGCTCGACGACACGATGGCGAAAACGCCCGAGGCGGCGCGCAACCTCCTCGAAGCCGTCTGGGTCCCGGGCCGTGCCCGCGCCGAAGCCGACCGCCAGGCGCTGCAGGAGCTCGCCCGGGCCGAAGGCCAGTCGGCGCCGCTCGAAGCCTGGGACTGGCGCTACTATGCCGAAAAGCTCCGCCTCGCCCGCTACGACTTCGACGAGAATGAGCTCAAGCCCTATCTCCAGCTCGAAAAGGTCATCGACGCGGCCTTCTTCGTCGCCCAGAGACTCTTCGGCCTCAGCTTCAACCGCCGCGAGGATATTCCCGGCTATCACCCGGATGTCGCCGTGTGGGAGGTGCTGCGGCAGGGCAGGGTGATCGGCCTCTTCTATGGCGATTTCTTCGCCCGTTCCGGCAAGCGCTCCGGCGCCTGGATGACCTCGTTCCGCGAGCAGTCAAAGCTCGACGGCGAGCAGATCCCCTTCATCGTCAACACCTGCAATTTCGTGAAGCCACCCGAGGGCGAGCCGGCGCTGCTCTCCCTCGACGAGGCGCGCACCGTCTTCCACGAGTTCGGTCACGGCCTCCATGGCCTCCTCTCCAACGTCACCTATCCGCGTATTTCGGGTACCAGCGTGGTGCGCGACTTTGTCGAGCTCCCCAGCCAGCTCTACGAGCACTGGCTCGAAACCGAGCCGGTCCTCGCCCGCTTCACCCACACCAGAACCGGCGAGCCCATCCCTGCCGCGCTGCTCGAACGGATGAAGGCGGCGCGCCGCGCCAATGCCGGCTTCGAGATCGTCGAGTTCGCCTCCTCGGCCATCCTCGACATGGACTATCACTCGGAGCCCATGGACGGCGTTGTCGAAGCCTTCGAGAAGTCGGTGCTCGATCGCATCGGCATGCCGCGCGAAATTGCCCTGCGCCACGCCAGCACGCATTTCCTCCACCTCTTTTCCGGCGACGGCTATGCGGCCGGCTACTACAGCTATCTCTGGAGCGAGGTGCTCGATGCCGATGGCTTCGGCGCCTTCAAGGAGGCCGGCGACCCGTTCGACCCCACGGTCGCCGATCGGCTTTACCGCTACATCTATTCGTCCGGCGGTTCCCTCGACTTCGCCGAAGCCTACCGCCAGTTCCGCGGCCGCGACCCCGACGTGCAGGCCTTGCTCGAAAAACGCGGCCTCGTCACGGTCGAGTCGATGGAGGCGTGATGGGCATGGAGAACCGGGCCATCACGTTATCTCCTCAATGCGTTCCAACACCACGTTCTTGTTCTCGTCTATTGTAAAGACGATGGCCATGGCAGGCGTTAGCGTCGTCTCCTTCGTCAAGGCATAGCGGAATGAGGTGAAGTCGTTCTCAAAGCGACGAAATCCATACGGATTTGTGGCTAGAGCCTCCATGAGAGGAGACAAAGCCTCATCAAGCGCCTTCGCACCCCCAAGCGCCTCGACCTGCAGGTCGAACTCGTGTGTGCTGATAATGCTGCGCAACTAATGGCTATGCCAACCACGCTCGCGGCCCAGCCACATGAACTTGTGTTCGAGACCCTGTGGTAGTTCGTCGTCGTCAAATATAGCCGCATCGTAGGGGATGAGGTCCCCGATGCTGCGGGTTGACCATGCAACGCCATGGGAGTCTCGGCTGGTGGCCTTGGCCGTCATGTCACGGTAGTGCTCCACGGCCTCATCGAGGAACTGGATGTCCCGGGGACTCAGATTCATCGGTCTGGGCGGATTGTCGGGCACGGGGCGCTGCTCCTTAGGAACTCCGGAGTCCACATACCTAATGGCACCCGCTCGTTCCAGATCGCGCAGTACAGGCTTCATCTCGACCGGCGCTGGTCCATGCTCAAGCTTCTGATAGGGGCGTCCCGTCACGGGGAAGCGCCTCTCAAGAAAGGACCTAAAATCGGCGCGCCACAGCATCTTGTTGAGTTTGATAAGCCCGAAATACTCGAAGTTCTGAGCAGCATCCATCACATAGATAGCAGCTTCCTTGAGTCGCCCCTGTCCACCAGGAAGCTCAAGTTTGAAGGTCACTGCACTGCCCAAATCGCCGTAACTGGTCATGTGGAAAATGTAGTGTGCTGTTGACTCCCGTGCAAGATTCATCTAGGCGCCCCCTCCCTTTACGCACACGGAAGTGCGAGTCGCTACTAACCTCGTCACGGTCGAGTCGATGGAGGCGTAGCCCGGAACATCCACCAGATTGAGAGAAACGCAGCCGTCGAACCGGCGCCGGCGGCGATGAAGAGCCAGAGGGCCGACGCGGCGCCGGCCATGCCGGCAAGCAGGGAGAAGGCGAACGGCGCCAGCGCCGACACGACCAGCCGCGCCGAGCTCAACGTGCCCTGCCGCCGGCCATAGCCCTCCGCGCCGAACAGCACCAGCGGCAGCGTGCCGCTGACAATGCTCGATAGCCCCGTGCCGACCCCGAACAGCATGGCAAAAAGCGCCGCCCCCACCGGCGACGGCGCCGTCAACACCAGCACCAGCAGTCCCGCCGGCATGGCGGCCGCGGCGATCACCCCCAGCATCGGCTGCGACAGGCCGCGACCGAACTGCAGGTTGATGAAGCGGCTCGCCACCTGCGCCGGCCCGAAGAAGGCACTGACGAAAAGCCCGGTACCGCCCAGGCCGAGCGAGGCCAGCATCGGCAGCATGTGCACGAGAACCGCCGACATCACGAAGCTCAGGAGCGCAAAGCTCAGCATCAGGAGCGCGTTAACCCGCTGCGACTGCTGCGGCGCCACCATCGGCCCAGCCGCAGCCTGCGCCGCCCCCGGCGCGACCACCGGTATTCCCGGCCGCACCCGGCGCGACAGCAGCAAGTGTACCGGCACGCAGACCGCGAGGTTGAGTGCGGCGAACAGCAGGTAGATCGTCCGCCAGTCGAAATGTTGCTGCAGCGTCGCCGTCAGCGGCCAGAACAGAGTTGAGGCGAAGCCGGCCATCAGCGTCAGGTGCGTGATGCTGCGCTGCGCCTGCGCTCCGCCCGCCTGCACCAAGAGCGTGAAGGCCGTTGCATAGAAGATGAAGCAGGTTGCGATCTCTGCCGCCAGCAGCCCTGCCGCGAACCAGATCGCGTTCGGCGCCACTGCCGAGAAGGCCAGCGCCAGGCCCCCGGCCAGCGACCCATAGGTCATCAGCCGCGCCGCCCCGAACCGGTCCGCCAGCCGTCCCGAAATCGGCGACACCAGCCCGCTCACCAGCAGCGACGCTGATAGCGCCCCGAACAGCCACTCGGCGCTGAGCCCGAACGTCGCCGCCATCTCCGGCGCCAGCGTGCCGAAGCTGTAGTAGAGCGTGCCATAGCCGATGATTTGCGTCAGCCCGAGCGCCAGCACGATCGGCGTCATCGACGCGTGCCGCGGCGACTGCAACATGGGAACTGTCCGTTCGGCTTGGGGTTACGCAGGCTCCGCCGTTCGTACCGCGACCGGTGCCGGGCTGCAACCGCAGCCGGCTTCGCCCTCGGCCTTGGCCACCTCGTCCGCCACGCAGCAGGCATCGGCGCTTGCTGCCGGCCCGCCGCAGCAGCCTCCGGCCGCGCCGAGACTGGCCGGCGTCACGCTGCAGACGCCGGTCTCGGGCAGCACCAGATGCACCTGACGCGCGGCGAGCGGATCGCCGGCGAGCTCGGCCACCACCGAGCGCACCTGCTCATAGCCGGTGGCCATGAGGAAGGTCGGGGCGCGGCCATAGCTCTTGGCGCCGACGATGTAGAACCCCGCTTCGGGATGGGTCAGCTCGTCCACGCCATGCGGCGGCACCGTGCCGCAGGAATGGAAATTGGGGTCGATCAGTGGGGACAGCGCGGGTGGCGCATCCGTCGCCGGATCGAGCTCTACCCGTAGCTCCGAGAGAATGCGGGTGTCAGGCCGAAATCCCGTGGCGACGACGATCCGATCGACTATCAGCGTCATCGCCGTGCTGCCCAGTGTCCCCATCACCGCAACGCCCGTCTCGGCCAGGGCGAGCCCGGTCGCAGCAAAGGGAGCCAGAATCTGCAGCCGCCCCGCATCGATGGCCCGCTTGGCGGCAAGCCCGAGCGCGCCGCGTTCAGGCAGCTGGTCGTTGAGGCCGCCACCGAGCAGCTTTTCGATGCGGTTGCGCCGCAGCGCCCACAGCACCCTGGTTTCAGGTTCGCTCTCCTGCAGCGCCACCAGGGCGAGCGCCGCATTGATGGCCGAGTGGCCACTGCCGACCACGAGCGTGGTCTTGCCAGCATAGGTCTCGCGCGCCGCGCCCAGCACGTCGGGAATGCCATAGGCGATGTGGTCGGCGACCGCAGCCTCGCCCAGCACCGGCAGCCCATCCACGCCCATCGGGTTGGGCTGGGTCCAGGTGCCCGAGGCGTCGATCACCGCACCGGCAATACTCGCCTGCTCGTTGCCCTCGGCATCGTGCCAGCGGATCTCGAACGGCGCCAGGTCGCGGCCGCTATTGCTCAGCTTGTCGAGCCCCTTGCGGGTGATCGCCGTCACCGTCGCGCGCAGCCGGAGGTGCGGCGCGATCTGCGGCAGCGCTGCCAGCGGCTCGAGATAGCGCGCGACGATCTCGCCGCCGGTGGGGAGCTCCGTTTCCTCCGGCGCATCCCAGCCCGCTGCCGCGAGCAGTGCCCGCGCGGCGCTGTCAATATTGTACTGCCAGGGCGAGAAGACCCGCACATGCGCCCAGTCCCTGAGACTCGCGCCGACACCTGCTCCCCGCTCGAAGACCAGCGGGGTGAGGCCACGCGAGACGACATGCGCGGCGGCCGCCAGCCCCACCGGACCGGCCCCGATCACCGCAATCGGTAGATCCTCATTCATTCTTTCGGTCCTTCCAGAAACTTCGAATATTCGGATAATGAAGAATTCAGGCGGCCGCCTCGGCATCAGCCGGGGCGCAGGCACCCTGGTCGGCGCAGCATTCGTCCGCCAAATAGCCGATGAGCCCGTTCATGCTGGCGTAGTTCGCCCGGCAGATCAGCGTCGTCGCCTGCCGCTCCTGCGTCACGAGGTTCACCTCGATCAGCTTCCTGAGGTGGTGCGACAGGGTCGAGGACGGGATGTCGAGCTTCAGCTGCAGCTTGCCCACCGGCAAGCCGTTGCCCCCCGCCCGCACCAGCGCACGATAGATCCCCAGCCGGGTCGGGTTCCCCAGCGCCTCGAGCTGCGATGCTGCTGTTTCGATGTTCATGGAAATAGCATATCCCGGGCGACGAGCCTGTCAAGGTTATTTCGATGAATGTGGAAGGATGGTTGTCCGCCCCTCCTTTTCACCTCGGTCCACCGTCATAAAACCTTCACTCGACTCCCCTCCGTCCCATCGATAAATCCCGATACATGGAACCCTCTTCCGCCATCGACGTCCTTGCCGCCCTGGCGCAATCCACGCGCCTCGATGCCTTCCGCCTGGTCATGCGCCACGAGCCCGCCGGCCTGCCCGCGGGGGAGATCGCGCGAAGGCTCGAAGTGCCGCAAAACACCATGTCCACGCATCTGGCCATCCTCGAGCGCGCCGGGTTGCTCGCGTCCGAACGGCAGGGCCGCACCATCGTCTATCGCGCCGAGCTCGACCGGATGCGGGAAATCGCGAGCTTCCTCGTCAGCGATTGCTGCGGCGGGCGGCCCGAGCTCTGTGCGCCGCTCATTGCCGAGTTCACCCCTTGCTGCACCCCCACGGAGGCGTCCGATGCCTGCTGCTGACCGCACCTACAACGTCCTCTTCCTCTGCACCGGCAACTCCGCCCGCTCGATCCTCGGCGAGGCCCTGCTCAATCACCTCGGCGATAGCCGCTTCCGCGGCTTTTCGGCCGGCAGCCATCCCAAGGGGCAGGTGCATCCAATGACGCTCGAAGTGCTCGAGGCTGCCGGCGTCGCCACCGACGGGCTGCGCTCGAAAGCCTGGGACGAATTCGCCGGCCCCGGCGCCCCGAAGATGGATTTCGTCTTCACTGTCTGCGACCAGGCGGCCGGCGAAGCCTGCCCGATCTGGCCGGGCCAGCCGATGACGGCGCATTGGGGCATCGAGGATCCCGCCGCCGTCACCGGGCCGGAGTTCCAGCAGCGCGCCGCCTTCGAGCAGGCGCTCGGCTTCATGCGCAACCGCATCGCCGCCTTCGTCAACCTGCCGATCGAGAGCATCGACCGGCTGACGCTTGGCTCGAAACTTCGCGGCATCGGCGCCATGGACGGCTCCTCGGTCAAGGCGTCCGGCGCCGCATGACCCTTTCCCGCCGCCTCGCCGCCGAGGGCCTGGGCACCCTGTTGCTGGTCGCGACCGTCGTCGGCTCCGGCATCATGGCCGATAGGCTCACTGCCGATACCGCACTGGCGCTGCTCGGCAACACCGTCGCCACCGGCGCCATCCTCTATGTGCTGATCACGCTGCTGGCGCCGATTTCCGGGGCCCACTTCAACCCCGCGGTGACGCTGGCCTTCGCCCTCAAGCGCGACCTCACCTGGTCCGAGGCCGGCCGCTACGTCGCCGCCCAGATAACCGGCGGCGTCCTCGGCACCATAATCGCGCATCTGATGTTCGAGGCCGCGCCGCTGAGCCTCGGCATCCATGCCCGCACCGGTGCATCGCAGTGGCTGGCCGAAGGCGTCGCGGCCTTCGGCCTCGTCCTCACCATCCTTGCCGGCATCCGCTTCCGGCCCATGGCGGTGCCGGCGCTGGTCGGGCTCTACATCACGGCCGCCTACTGGTTCACCGCCTCGACCTCGTTCGCCAACCCGGCCGTCACCATCGCCCGCGCCCTGACCGACAGCTTTTCGGGCATCCGCCCGGTCGATGCGCCCGGCTTCATCCTCGCCCAGCTTGCCGCCGCCGCCCTGGCGCTCGCCTTTTGCCGCTGGCTGCTCGCACCCAGGCAAACCGCATGACCACGACGATCTACCACAACCCCGATTGCGGCACCTCGCGCAACACCCTCGCCATGATCCGGCAGTCGGGCGTCGAGCCGGTGGTTATCGAATATCTCAAGACCCCGCCCGACCGCGCCACCATCCTCCGCCTCGTCGCCGATGCCGGCCTCACCCTGCGCCAGGCCCTCCGCCAGAAGGACACCCCCTACGACGCCCTCGACCTCGCCGACCCGGGGCTCACCGACGACGCCCTCCTCGACGCCATCGCAGAGCACCCCATCCTCCTCAACCGCCCCTTCGTCGTCACCCCTCTCGGCACCCGCCTCTGCCGCCCCTCCGAAGTGGTCCTCGACATCCTCGAAAACCCCGACATCGGCCCCTTCACCAAGGAAGACGGCGAAGTGGTGATCGACGCGAACGGGCGCAGGGTGGGGTAGACGCGACTCTCCCCGAGACCACCATCCCTGAAGCAAGCAGCAGGAGCCGGAGCCCGCTGTTGACACGCCTCGCCCGTCAGTGTAGCTAACCGTTCAGTTAGCTAACCGATTGGTTAGGAAGTGACATGCAACCCGACCGGCTCAGCCTAACGCTATCGGCCATTGCCGACCCGACCCGCCGGGCCATCCTCATGCGGTTGATGGACGGCGAGGCCTCGGTCAAGGAGCTCGCGGCGCCGTTCGAGATGAGCATTCCGGCGATCTGCAAGCATCTGAAGGTGCTCGAAGGCGCTGGCCTCATCAGTCGCGGCCGCAACGCCCAGCTTCGCCCCTGCCGGCTCGAGGCCAAGCCACTGCGCGAGGCCGTCGGCTGGATCGAGGAGTTTTCGAAGTTCTGGGACACCAGCCTCAACCGGCTAGACGGACTGCTCGAGCGGCTGCAGGCCACCGACCCCGACAGCAAGAAGAACTGAGGCGCGCCATGGACCGCGATCCGCTGGAACAGCGCGAGCTTGTCATCACCCGTCGCCTCAAGGCACCCCGCCCGCTCGTCTGGCGCACGTTCGAGGACCCTTATCTCCTCGCCCAGTGGTGGGGGCCGGAACATTTCACCTCCACTATCAGCAGGCTCGATTTCCGCGCTGGCGGCGAGTGGCATGTCACCATGCGGGCGCCCGATGGCGCCGAGCGTTCCGTGCGCTACCAGTTCATCGAGATCGTTGCGCCCGAGCGCATCGTCTACCGGCCGTACCGCCCATCCGGAACGGTCAACGCGCCGCCCGGCTATCTCGCCACCCTCACCTTCGAGGCGTTGGGCGACGAAACGATCTTCACCATGCGCGCCGAGTTCGAGAGCGCCGCGGACCTCGACATCGCGCATGAGGGCGGCTTCGTCCTCGGCACCAACCAGGCCTACGACAGGCTCGAACGGCTGCTCGCGTCACGCTGACCAGAGGAGAACCATCATGCTGAGGCGCACCCTCGTCACCTTCGCCTTTCTCGCTGCGGCGCTCGTCGCAGCGCCCGCCATTGCCCAAACCGCAGGAGACAGTCCGATGAGCACCCCCTCGAGCACGGGCAAGGTCCCGGTCGGCGGCGCCGAGCTCTACTACGAGATCCACGGCGACGGTCCGCCGCTGGTGCTGCTGCATGGCGGCGTCCTGCCGTCGCAAACTTTCGGTGCCCCGCTCGCCACGATGGCCAGGACACACCGGGTGATCGCCATCCACATGCGTGGCCACGGCCTTTCCACCGATGCCGACACGCCCTGGTCGGACGAGCTGATGGCCGACGACGTCGCGGCCGTGCTCAGTCACCTCGGCATCGGCAGGGCGCGCGTCATGGGCTATTCGCTCGGCGCCGCCGTCGCGCTGCAGCTGGCGATCCGCCACCCCGAGCTGGTCGAAAAGCTGGTCTCCGTCTCCGTGGCATTCAGCACCGACGGCAACTATCCCGAAGTGCGGGAGGCGTTCAGGCAGATGCCTGCTAACGCCGCGACAATCGGCCAGCAACTCGCCGCCTCGCCGTTTGCCGAACTCTACCCGGACGCCGACTGGGAGAGGATCATGCGCAAGTCGGCCGAAATGAACCTCGTCGACTACGACTGGAGCGAGGCGATCAAGGCCATCACGGCCCCAACGCTTCTGGTCTTTGCCGATGCCGATGCCATCCGGCCCGAGCACATGGTCGAGTTCTGGAAGCTCGTCGGCGGCGGCCAGCACGACGCCGGGCTCGACGGTTCGCAGCGCCCCAAGAGCCAGCTCGCCATCCTCCCCAACACCACGCACTATAGCCTGATCGACTCGCCTCTTCTCACCGAGGTCGCGACTGCCTTCCTTACGCAATAGCAGCGGCTCCCGCCTCCCGCCGACCCGCGTCGCCGGTGCCCTGCCGTGGCTCCGGCGAGCGGTGCCGGGGCCACGCCCGAGCTGACCACAACCGGGTTTGTCGCAGCGCCCGCATCGGCTAAGGTCGCGCCCCGAACAAAACCGGAATCAGCCGATGCATCTCGTCCTCGTCGACGGCTCCTCGTACATTTTCCGCGCCTACCACGCGCTGCCGCCGCTCACCCGCAAGTCCGACGGGCTGCCGGTGGGGTGCGTGGCCGGCTTCTGCAACATGCTCTGGAAGCTCACCGAGGATTTGAAGGGCGGCGACGAGGTCACCCACATGGCGGTGGTGTTCGACTATTCGAGCCGCACCTTCCGCGACGAGATCTATGCCGAATACAAGGCCCACCGGCCGCCGGCACCCGAGGAGCTGGTGCCGCAGTTCCCGCTCACCCGCGCCGCCACCAAGGCCTATGGCTTCCCCTCCATCGAAATGGAAGGCTGGGAGGCCGACGACATCATGGCCACCTATGCCTGCATGGCGCGCGACGCCGGCGGCAAGGTCACCATCGTCTCGTCCGACAAGGACCTGATGCAGCTGATCGAGCCCAATGGCTCCATCCGCCTGCTCGACACCATCCCGCGTGCAGGCCAGCCGCCGATGCGCTGGATCGGGCCCGACCAGGTGATGGAAAAGTTCGGCGTCGGCCCCGACAAGGTGATCGACGTGCAGGCGCTCTGCGGCGACGCCGTCGACAACGTGCCCGGCGTGCCGGGCATCGGGGTGAAGACCGCGGCCGAGCTCATCAACACCTTCGGCGACATCGAGTCCCTCCTCGCCCGCACCGCCGAGATCAAGCAGCCCAAGCGCCGGCAGATGCTGGAGGAAAATGCCGAGCTCGCGCGCATTTCGAAGAAGCTCGTGACCCTCTCTCGCGAAGTCCCCGTGCCGCTGCCGCTCGATGCGCTGGCCCGGCAGCCGTTCGACCCGAAAACCATCTTCCCGTTTTTGAAGGCCATGGAGTTCTTCGCCATCGCCAAGCGGCTGGGCGGCCTGCTGGACGCCGATGTCGAGCAGTTCGAACCCGATCCCGAGCTCGCCGCCAAGCCCGTGGCGCCGGTGGGCTTCGACAATGCCGCCCGCGCCGAGGCCCGCGCCGCCCGCACCGAGGCCGAGGGTCGTACCGGTGCCGCGCCGGTGCTCCACGCCGCCCACATGCACGAGCAGATGAAGGCGCTGCCGGTCGATCACAGCAAATACGAGATCATCCGCGACGCCGCGCACCTGCAGCGCTGGATCGACGACATCTACCTCGCGGGCCGGGTCGCCACCGACACCGAGACCACCGGGCTCGACAACCAGACCGCCGACCTCGTCGGCATCTCGTTCTCCACCGCGCCCGGCAACGGCGCCTACCTGCCGCTCGGCCACACCGTGGGCGAGGGCGACATCTTCGGCGGCGGCCGCGCCGAAGGCCAGATGGACATGCGCGAGGCGCTGGAGATGGTGAAACCCGTCTTCGCCGACCGTTCGATCCTCAAGATCTTCCACAACGTGAAGTACGATCTCGGCATCCTCGCCCGCTACGGTATCGAGGTCCGCTCGGTCGACGATAATCTCCTCATGAGCTACGCCCTCGACGGGCCGCAGTTCAACACCATGGGCGAACTCTCCGAGCACTGGCTGGGCCATGCCGGCATCGCCATCAAGGACCTGATCGGCACCGGCAAGACGCAGAAGACCTTCGCCCAGGTGGCCATCGAGGACGCGGCCAAGTATGCCGCCGAGGATGCCGACCTCACCTACCGGCTTTGGCATGTGCTGAAACCCCGCCTCGTCGCCGAGAACATGACGACGCTCTACGAAACCATCGAGCGCCCGCTCGCCCCCGTGCTGGCGCGCATGGAAGGCCGCGGCATCACCGTCGACCGGCAGATCCTGTCTCGGCTCAGCGGCGACTTCGCGCAGAGGGCCGCTGCCCTCGAGGCCCAGGCGTACGAGCTCGCCGGCTCCAACTTCAACCTCGGCTCACCCAAGCAGCTGGGCGAAATCCTCTTCGACCGGATGAAGCTGCCGGGCGGCACCAAGACCAAGACCGGCGCCTGGTCCACCGGCGCCGACGTGCTCGAAGATCTCGCCGCGCAGGGCATCCCGCTCGCCCGCACCATCGTCGACTGGCGCCAGCTCACCAAGCTCATGGGCACCTATACCGATGCGCTGCCGGCCTACATCAACGCGCGCACCGGCCGCGTCCACACCACCTATTCGCAGCATTCGGTGCTCACCGGCCGGCTCTCGTCGAACGACCCGAACCTCCAGAACATCCCGGTCCGCACCGAGGATGGCCGCAAGATTCGCACCGCCTTCGTCGCGGCGCCGGGCAAGACGCTGATCTCGGCCGACTACAGCCAGATCGAGCTCCGCGTCCTCGCCCACATCGCCGATATCCAGGCGCTGAAGGATGCCTTCGAGGAAGGCCTCGACATCCACGCCATGACGGCGAGCGAAATGTTCAAGGTGCCGGTCGAGGGCATGCCCTCGGAGGTCCGCCGCCGCGCCAAGGCCATCAATTTCGGCATCATCTACGGCATCTCGGCCTTCGGCCTCGCCAACCAGCTCGGCATCGACCGCACCGAGGCGGGCGAATACATCAAGACCTATTTCACCCGCTTCCCGGGCATCAAGGACTACATGGACACGCAGCGCCGCCGGGTGAAGGCCGATGGCTTCGTGACCACCATTTTCGGCCGCAAGATCAACTTCCCCAACGCCAACTCCACCCACGCCGCCGAGCGCAGTTTTGTCGAGCGCGCGAGCATCAACGCCCCCATCCAGGGCTCCGCCGCCGACATCATCCGCCGCGCCATGATCCGCATGGAACCGGCCCTCCGCGACGCCGGCGTCGAGGCCGACATGCTCCTCCAGGTCCACGACGAACTGATCTTCGAGGTGCCGGCGGGCACCGAGGACGCCGCCATGCCGGTGATCGTACGCACGATGGAAGGCGCCGCCGCCCCGGCGGTGCATCTGACCGTGCCGATCAAGGTCGACGCGCATGCCGCGCACGATTGGGACGGGGCACATTAGGAGGGTTGATGTTTCTGTTTCATGACGTTACCTTTGTGAAACACAAAGGAGGCGACCATGGCAACGATCCTGCCGTTTCCGATTTCTGCGGTGCCCAATCAACCTGTGGCGCAATTCATCCGCGTGGGTGGCGCCCACAAGAAGCTGGCTGACATCTATGC
>DATCRS010000256.1:0-4298 GCA_036568845.1 Devosia sp.
CACCAAGTGCCTTCGACGACCTTCGAGGTCGCGGGCAGTACCTGCCGGTAGGTCAGTGGCACTTCGCCGGCGAGGAGGAACAGGGCTTCCGGCCCGCGCGTGCGGATGCCGCCCACCGGAGCGCCGTTGATAGCCTTCAGCGAACCGCGCAGCATCGGCGTTGCAGTAAACAACGTGATGTCGCTCCCCGAGGCCTTCATAGCCTCGAGCTGCTCGACCTCATCGGGGAAGAGGTCGGACGCCACCAGCGTCGGCGCATCGAACACCGATGCACCGAGATATTCGTTGCGGAGATTGACCTCCAGCGCGAGCACCACCACCAGCATGGCGAGCGCCAGTCCCACCGAAATCACCACCGCCGGTGCATTGGAGCCGGCGCCGCCGATGTCGCGGATGGCGTGGCGCAGCACCCGGTTCTTCGGCTCGGGAAGGCGATTCAAGGCCATCGTCGCCAGCCAGATGCCGACGCGGAAGATGATCACGGCGGCGAGGCTCACCGCTGCGAAGGCGGCGACCAGCACGGCGTCGTTGGTCATCAGCACTGCCAGCCAGAAGAAGGCAACGGCGGCCAGAACCAGCGGCAGAACCTGCAGCGAGCCGAAGAACTTCGCCCAGTCCACCGGCGGCGCGGCTAGGCCCTTGGAGCGGAACAGCAGCACCGGGCTGAAACTCTGCGCCTGCACCAGCGGCAGGTAGGAGAAGGCGAAGGCGGTGAGCAGACCGACGCCGGCTGCGATGGCCAGCGGCTGCAGGTGTACCGCCGGCACGAGGCTGATACCGACCGCCTGCGCCACGGCCGGCAGTGCCAGCAGCGCGATGCTGGCGCCGATGGCGACGCCGATGCCGACGCCGATTGCCGCCAGCGTCGCCACCTGCGCGGCGAAATGGATGAAGATGCGCGGCCGGCCGGCACCCATCGAGCGCAGCACGGCGATGACGTTGCCGCGTTCGGCGATATAGGCGGAGATGCCCGACCAGACGCTGACGCCGCCGATCAACAGTGAGGCGAGCCCGACAATGGTTAGGAACTGCATGAAGAGATCATAGTAGCGCACCATCGGCCCCAGGCCGTCACGCGCGGAGCGCACGGTCCAGCCGGCATCGCCGAGCGCCGCGTCGAGCGCGGCCTTGCCGGCTTCCGCGTCCTGCCCATCGAGCACGATCTTGTAGCGGAACCAGCTGCCGAGGCCGGGCAGTGGGGAGGTCCGGTCGGACAGGATAGCCAACGCATCAAGCGTGATCACCGCCGGCAGGCCCAGCCGGAAGCCGCGCACCGCCGAGTCCGGCAGGCTATAGAGCGTTCCGCGCGCCTCGAACGGGGTGCCCCCCAGGTCGAAGGCGTCGCCGATGGCAATGCCGAGCTGGTCGAGCATCAGCGGGCTGACGAGTGCCCCGGGCAGCCCTGCGGCGCTCGGGGCGAGGAAATCGTAGGCGCTGGTCCCCGGCGGCAGTTCGGAGCTGCCCACCTGCCCGAGCAGCGGATAGGCTGCGTTGATGGAGATGAGGTCGACAAAGGCGTCGGCCTCGCCGTTTTCGGCGCGCACGTTCGTGTCCACCACGACCGACATGCGGCCGTAGCCCTCCATCACCGCCAACTCCTGGGCGGTTGCCGGCCGGTCGGCGCGGGAGAGCTCGACGTCGCCGCCCATGATCAGCGCGGCATCCTGGTCCACGGCCTGGCGGATGCTGGCGCCCACCGAGCTGACGCCTGCGATCAGCGCCGTGCCGACGGCGAGGCAGGCCACGAGCAGGCCGAAGCGCCTCAGGTCGCCGCGCATGTCCTTCAAACCTATGCGGATGGCGGCGAGAACAGCGCGCATTTCAGGCGGGCACCCGGACGTTCTCGGTCAATTCGCCCTGCATCATGGTGAAGACGTGGTCGGCGCGGGCCGCAAGGCCAGGGTCATGGGTGATCAGCACCACGGCGGTGCCCTGCTTGCGGGCGAGGTCGAACATCAGTTCGATGACGCGCGCGCCGGTGGCCTGGTCGAGATTGCCGGTGGGCTCGTCCGCCAGCAGCAGCCGCGGCCGCGACACCATGGCGCGGGCCAGACCGACGCGCTGCTGTTCGCCGCCTGAAAGCGCCGCCGGCCGGTGATCGAGGCGACCACCCAGGCCCACAGCATCCAGTGCCTCGGCGGCACGCTTGCGCACGTCCCCCAGTGACAGGTCCGGCTCGGCGATTTCGAGTGCCAGCCCGACATTGTCGAGGGCGGTAAGCGACGGGATGAGGTGGAAGCTCTGGAACACGATGCTCAGCGTGTGGCGCCGGAAAACGGCGAGCTCGTCCTCGCTGAGCCCGACCAGCTCTGTGCCGGCGACCCTCACATTGCCCGCAGTGGGGCGTTCAAGTCCGGCGAGCAGCATCAGCAGCGATGTCTTGCCGCTGCCCGACGGCCCGACGATGGCGACCACCTCGGCCGGGTCGACCGAAATGCTGACATTCTTGAGGATGTGGAGCGGTCTTCCCGCGATTTCGAGCGTATAGTTGACGCCGGCTACTTTGATGATCGGTTCGGCGGCAGGGGACTGACCAGGGGCCATTGTTCAACTGTCATTGTGGTGTGGCGCGGCGCCGATAGTTGCCGCCTTGCGACGCTACAGAGTTTTGAAAACGCGCGAACTCTCTACCCCTTCGGTCGCAGCCCGATGTCTGCTATGACCGACGCGGGCAAGTCAAACTATCACTGCACTCATCAACCTGTTTCTGCAGCAGAGTGGCAGGTTGAATGACGGGGGGCAACGCCATTGGAGGGCGTCGATGACATTTAAACGTTTGCATGCGGCAGCTGCGGTTGCGGCGGTCATGCTATCTGGATTGTCTGCGGTTCCGGCGCAAGCCGGCGAGGCCGAGCTGGCGCTGCTGACGTCCTATATTGGCAACTGGTCCGGCTCGGGCGCCCTTGTGGGTGGCGAAAAGCCTGAATCCTTCCGCTGCCGCCTCACCGTATCGAAGGGCAATCAGGCCAAGATCAACTACGCAGGCCGCTGCAGCCTCGTGGACATGAATCTGTCGGTTTCGGGCACGATCGCTTTCGACGACAAAAGCCAGCGCTACCAGGCTGCGATGAGCTCGAATGCCGGCTTTACCGGCATGGCCGTCGGCCGCAAGAGCGGCGACAGGATCAGTTTCGATCTCGCCGAACAGCAAGTCGACCGCGGCGGCAACAATGTACGCATCGGCTCGCGCATCCACCTGGTTGCTGACTCGATTACCGTCGATTTCGAAGTCGAATTCAACGAATCAGGTGACGTGCTGACCGCCAAAGTGCCGTTCAGCCGCTGATCAGGCCGCAGTCCGGTTCGCCAGCCGTCCCTCCGGACGGCTGGCTTTGCATTGGAGAGAAATGAATGATCTACGAGCTGCGGGTCTACCGCTGCCTGCCCGGCCGCCTGCCGGCGTTGTTGAAGCGCTTCGAGAACGATACACTCAGGATTTGGGACAAGCACGGCATCGGTCAGGCGGGCTTCTGGACGACGGTGATCGGCGAATCGAGCAACGATCTCACCTACCTGCTGGCCTGGGACTCGATGGCCGACCGCGAGACGCGCTGGGCCGCCTTCGTGGCTGATCCCGAGTGGCACGCTGCCCGCGACAAGTCAGAGGCTGATGGGCTGATCGTCGCCAACATCACCAGCCAGTTCCTCGCGCCGACGAAGTTTTCCAAACTGAGCTAGAACGAAAAGCGGGCGCCGGCGCGAACGGTGTGCATCGGCGCCGTGGCCGTCGTCCCGCCGTCCTCGAGCTTCCACAGGTCGCTGTAGAGGTATTCGGCGCCAAGCGTGACCTTGTCCGAGATCGGCATTTCAAAGCCCAGGCCGGCGGCATAGCCGATGCGCGTCTGCGCCACTGTGCGCGGCGTTCCGCCGCCCGGCGTCACCTTGGCCTCGATGCTGCCCACCGCCGGCCCGACAGTCCCGTAAATGAGTCCGACCGGCGTGGCGATGCCGGCCTTGGCCCGCAGCGTCGCCAGCCAGACGATCGAGGTGGTGCAGGTATTGCCCGCCCCCGAGCAGATCGCCGATCCGGTCCAGCCGCCAGCCTGGGCGTCGAGTTCGCCACCGACCACAAAGCTGTTGAAATCCGTGGTGTTGCCGACCAGCAGGCCGCCAGAAAAGCCGGCCGTGCCGAGACTTGTGGCCGTGACCGATGGTGCAGTGAAGGTCGATTGGCCGAAGCCGAAACCGGCGAACGGGCCGGCATAGAAGCGGGTCCAGTTGAACTCCTGCGCCTTTGCGCCGGTGGCAAGGAAAAGAACGGCAAGAGCCGCGGCCAGTGTACGCATGACTCAATACTC
>DATCRS010000257.1:0-3533 GCA_036568845.1 Devosia sp.
CGGGGGCGAAATAGGATCGACGAGGGCGTAAAGGGCGTGCTTTTTCCCGGTATTGTTCCGCCGTTATCGGGCTACTGCAATAGTTGCCAACGACAACTTTGCTCCGGTTGCTCAGGCTGCGTAACGCAGTTTGAAAGACCAACTTAAAGTCCTAACGGGTTAAGCTCCGTTAGGCGGGGTTCGGAGGCACCTGGCAACAGAAGCCTCCACTTACCTCTGATTTCCTTCCCGGCGGGGACTCCTGCTGACCCGTCAGGCGCGGTACTATTGCGGCTTGGCGAGTCGGGCCGGCGGGACCCGTCTCCTGATGCAACAGGACCACTATGGCGACCGATCACATCCGATACGACGTGCTGGCGAGCGAGGCGATGCGCGGCGTGGTCAAGAAAGTGCTGACCGACGCTGCGGCCCATGGCCTGCCGGGCGAGCATCATTTCTTCATCACCTTCGTATCGAAGGCAGAGGGTGTGAAGCTGTCGAGCCGGTTGCTGGCACAATATCCGGAAGAGATGACGATCATCCTGCAGCACCAGTTCTGGGACCTGACCGTGCTCGAGGACCGTTTCGAGGTTGGCCTGTCCTTTGGCGGCATCCCGGAGCGGCTGGTGGTGCCATTCAGCGCCATCAAGAGCTTCCTCGATCCGTCCGTGAAGTTTGGTCTCCAGTTCGAAACCTCCGAGGCCGCCGAGGAGGGGGGCGAGAATTTGCCGGCCGCCCCTGCCCCGTCGGCTGTCGCGATGCCCGCGCCTGCCGTTGAGCCGACGGAGACCGCGGAAGAGCCGAGCCCTCCGAACCAGGGCGGCGCCGAAGTTGTGCGGCTCGATCGTTTCCGCAAGAAATGATCTAGCTTAGCCGCGAGACCGTCGCGTCCGCCCAAACTCCCTATATAGAAGAGCACATGAAGAGGCCGTGCGGCACCTCGCGCGGCAGAATGGATGTGCTCATGGCCAAAGCTGCGAAGACCGCCCGCCCCGCGACCCGCACCGAGACCGACAGCTTCGGTCCCATCGAGGTGCCTGCCGATCGTTACTGGGGGGCGCAGACCGAACGCTCGCGGCAGAATTTCCGCATTGGAATCGATCGCATGCCGATCTCGCTGGTCCACGCGCTCGGCATCGTCAAGCTTGCGGCGGCACAGTCCAATCTCGAGCTCGGCCTGCTCGACAAGCGCCGCGCCGGCGCCATCATCCGTGCCGCGCACGAGGTGATCGAGGGCAAGCTCGATGATCATTTCCCGCTGGTAGTGTGGCAGACCGGCTCGGGCACCCAGAGCAACATGAACCTCAACGAGGTCATCGCTAACCGCGCCAACGAACTCCTGGGCGGAGAACTCGGCGCCAAGAAGCCGGTGCATCCCAACGACCACGTCAACATGAGCCAGTCGTCGAACGACTCCTTCCCAACCGCGATGCACATCGCCGCGGCAAGCCGCATCAATGCCGATCTCGTTCCCGCGCTCGGCGAGCTGCACCGCGCACTCCGCAAGAAGGAGAAGGAGTTCGCCACGATCGTGAAAATCGGCCGCACGCATACCCAGGATGCGACACCGCTCACGCTCGGCCAGGAATTTTCCGGTTATGCCGCCCAGGTCGAAAGCGGCATCGCGCGACTGAAGGTCGCGGTGAAGGATCTCTATCCGCTGGCGCAGGGCGGCACGGCTGTCGGCACCGGCCTCAACTCCAAGCCGCGCTTTGCAAAGCTGTTTGCAAAGCACGTTGCCGGGATCACCAAGCTGCCCTTCACCAGCGCCGTCAACAAATTCGAGGCACTCGCGTCCAACGACGCCTATGTGCTGGCGCACGGCGCCATCAATTCCGTCGCCACAGGCCTGTTCAAGATCGCCAACGACATCCGCCTGCTCGGATCAGGCCCGCGCTCGGGCCTGGGCGAACTGATCCTGCCGGAGAACGAGCCGGGCTCATCGATCATGCCGGGCAAGGTCAATCCGACGCAGTGCGAGGCGATGACCATGGTGTGCTGCCAGGTGTTCGGCAATCACACCGCGATCACGCTCGCCGGCAGCCAGGGGCATTTCGAGCTCAACGTCTACAAGCCCGTGCTCGCCTACAACATGCTGCACTCGATCCGCCTGATGGCGGACGCGGCGCGCTCCTTCACCGAACATTGTGTCAGCGGCATTCGCGCCGACGAAAAGCACATCAAGGAGCTGATGGAGCGTTCGCTGATGCTGGTGACCGCGCTGGCGCCGAAGATCGGCTACGACAACGCCGCCAAGGTGGCCAAGACTGCGCATGCCAACGGCACCACGCTGAAGGACGAGGCGCTGCGGCTCGGCTTCGTCTCGGCCGACGAATTCGACCGCCTGGTGCAGCCGGAGAAGATGACGCGGCCCGGATGAATTCCGAATTCCGATAGTCATCCGTAGTGATACGGAGCCCCAAAGCTCATAATTATGAGGTTTAGAGGACAGGATTTGATTACCGTCAATGTCGCGGCCGGGACGTGTGTTACGCAGGCCCCCTCCGCCCTTTGACGGGGCGAAATTCATCGTTTGATGGCCTTCGAGGCCGATTGACGAGGACGAGCGAATGACGACGATCAAGTCTTGTTGGGCGCGACGCTGCGCCCTGTTTCGGAATGTAACATCCTGCCCGAAGAGGATCGGGTGATGGAGACGCGGCATGGGGAACGTCATCAACCTGAATCGTTTCAGGAAGCGCGCCGAGCGGGAAGCGTCGGCGAAGCAGGCGGACGCCAACCGAACGAAGTTCGGCCGCACGAAGGCCGAGCGATCGGCGGAGGAGAAGCAGGCGGACCAGGCGAAGACGCATCTGGACCAGCACCAGATCGATCGCGAGGAGCAGCCATGAAGTCGCCCGTCGTGAAACGGTCGATCGTCGTCGCCGGGCACAAGACCAGCGTCAGCCTGGAAGAGGCGTTCTGGAACGGCATGAAGGAGATCTCGGGCCTGCGTAACATGACGCTGTCCGAGCTCGTTGGCGAAATCGACGGCGCCCGCCAGCAGGGCAATTTGTCCTCGGCGATCCGCCTGTTCGTGCTCGACTACTTCAAGAGCCGCGCCTTGGCCGCCATGCAGCCGGACAAGGTCCCGGCGCAATAGCGACCGCGCGCCTGGCCACGGCTTCGTGATCTGCACTTTAAAATCCCTCTAAGGTGCAGTTTCCACGGGCGTGCGCGCTTGACCTCGATGCCCCGCATTGAAAATACAGGGCATGACGGACACTCATGATATGCGCCGCGAGATGCCGCTGGGCTTGGCCCAGCGCGGCTACACCGGCGTCATTCAGCACCTCGCCGCCAAGCAGGCGGGCTCGGCTCTCTCGGACATCGAGCTCGAGAGCCGGCTGATCGAACTCGGCTTCGTCGAGGGCGCCCGGGTCGAGGTCCTGCACGAGGGGCTGGTCGGGCGCGACCCGATCGCGGTGCGGGTCGACAGCATCACGATCGCGGTCCGCCGCCGTGAAGCCATGGCCATCATCGTCGCCTAAGACCGCGACCGGATATCTGCCCCCGGGCCCTTGATCACATGGAATTACCCCTGCTGCATCTCG
>DATCRS010000258.1:0-5857 GCA_036568845.1 Devosia sp.
CCACCACCGCGATTCTCTGCCAGACGTTCTTGTTGACGAAGAGCCGCGGAGCAAGTTCGGGGCCCGCCTTGGCGATAAATTCGTCGTCCGGGACGCTCGAGGCGTTCATGTCGCCCACAAACCGCACGTAGCCGCCGAGGGGAATCGCCGAAACGCGCCAGCGCGTGCCGTGCCGATCGGTGAAGCCCGCAAGCTCGCGGCCGAAGCCGATGGAGAAGGTCTGGATCGCCACGCCGTTCCACCGGGCCACCAGGTAGTGACCCATCTCGTGCACGAAGACGATGATCGTCAGCACCACGAGAAACGGGACGACGTAGGACAGGAGCCAGATGATGAAGTCCATCGAGATTTCCCCGCGAGACGGCCAGTAGGCTCGCCAATTGGTTGAAAACTAGTTCATCGCCGCGCGTCTTGCACTGCGGCCCATCCACTCACCAGGCGAGAAAGCCCTGCGCCACCGCGCCGGCGCCGCTATGAAGCACGCCGACCAGGAACAGGAACAAGGCACCAAAGGTGGTGCTGTCGAGCCGGTCCATCAAGCCGCCATGGCCGGGAATGATGTCGCCCGAGTCCTTCACCTTGAACAACCGCTTGATGGCGCTTTCGAGGAGATCGCCCAACTGCCCCAGGATACTGGTCGCCACGGCCAGCGCCAGCCCGATCCACCACGGCGAGGCGGGTACCACGATCAACCAGAGCACGAGGCCGGCGAGGGTGCCGATGGCGAGCCCACCCACGGCGCCCGACCAGGTCTTGCCTGGGGAAATATCGGGCGCCAGCTTTTCACCGCCGATCTGGCGGCCGGTGAAATAGGCGCCGGTATCCGTGGCCCAGATGACGACGCCGAGAAAAAAGCCGCCCCAGAACCCCCAATCCGTTGCACCCTGCACATACCAGACCGACTCGCCGCGAATCTGCAGCACTGCGGCGGTAACCAGCCCGAACCAGATGAGCCCGGTGGATCTCCAGCCGGCGGTCGCCCGGCTGTCGACCACGGTGATGATGCAGCCGATGCCGATGAGGACTACGCTCGAGATCCAGCCGAAGGCGGGATAGAGCAGGCCAGACAGTGCCAAGAGGCCGACGAGGACGCCCCCCACGGCCGTCAGCGGCTTCAGCGTCACCATGCGTTCCCATTCCCGGTAGCAGCCGGCAAACACGGCACCGACCATCGCCGAGAACACATAGCCGCCGAAGTAGAGGCCGGCGATGGTGATGGCGACGAGAACCAGGGCGGAGGCAACTCGGGGACCGAGGTCGGTCCAGGACCGCTTCGCAAAGGGCGTGAACTCGGAACGCGGCTCCGGCGACTGGCTCACCTCGTGATCGCCTCGACGCCGCCGAAGCGACGTTCCCTTGCGGAATATTCTTCCAGCACGGAGAGGAAGGTTTCTTCGTTGAAGTCGGGCCAGTTCTGCTCGACGAAGACCAGTTCCGAATACGCCCCTTGCCAGAGCAGGAAGTTGGAGACCCGCTGCTCGCCGCTGGTCCGAATGATGAGATCAGGATCGGGGACGCCGGCCGTATAAAGAGCACGTTCGACGGTCGCCTCGGTGATGTTCTCAGGCTTCAGCCGGCCCGCCGCAACCTCGCGCGCGATTGTCCGCGCCGCATCGGCGATCTCGGCTTTGCCTCCATAGTTGAAGGCCACCAGCAGGTTTAGGCCGGTGTTGGCTGCCGTCTTTGCTTCTACGTCGTCTATGAGCCGCCGGAGCGAGTCCTCAAGACCCTCGCGAGAGCCGATTATCCTGACCTTGACGTTATTTGCGACCAGTCGCGCAAGGTCGGACGCAACAAACCGATGCAACAGGCCAAAGATGAACTTGATTTCGTCCTTCGGGCGGCTCCAGTTCTCCGACGAGAAGCTGAAGACTGTGAGGTACTTCACCCCGTAGGTGATGCAGAGCTCGACCATGCGGCGGAGCGCCTTTACCCCCTCGATGTGCCCTTCGGTCCGCGCCTTGCCCCGCGCCTTGGCCCACCGACCATTGCCATCCATGATGACGCCGAGATGCCCGGGAATCTTCAGGCCGGCCAGATGGCGCGCCTGTCGATCAATGGCGGGGTCAGTGGACAATCCAGTGCCCTCCCGGGCGGCGGCAGGCCTAGACCTGCATGATTTCCTGTTCCTTGGCCGCAAGGATGCCGTCGATCTCCTTGACCGCATCATCGGTGGCGCCTTGCACCTGGTCGGAGAGCTTGCGGCTCTCGTCCTGCGCCAGGTCGCCATCCTTTTCCAGCTTCTTTAGAAGGTCCATGCCATCACGGCGAATGTGGCGAACGGCGACGCGCGCCTGCTCGGCGTAATTATGCGCCACCTTGGTCAGCTCGCGCCGGCGCTCCTCGTTGAGCTCAGGCAGCGGCACGCGAATGACAGTTCCTTCGGCCGCCGGGTTGAGCCCGAGACCGGAATTGCGGATGGCCTTCTCGACGGCGCCGGCCAGGCCACGGTCCCATACCTGCACGCTCAACATCCGGGCTTCGGGCACCGTGACGGTCGCGACCTGGTTGAGCGGCATCTTGCTGCCATAGGCCTCGACTTGCACCGGTTCGAGCAGGCTGGCACTGGCGCGGCCAGTGCGCAGGCCGGTCAACTCGTCCTTGAGCGAGGCGATCGACTTCTGCATGCGGGTCTTGAGCTCGTTGAGCGAAAAGGTCTGGGCCATGGGGAAAACTCCTTGGCGGCGCCGGTTTCAGCCGACGCGCGTATTTCTGGTCTTGCCGTTGAGAACGCCCATCAGGCCGCTCTCATCGTCAAGCGCGTAAACCAATATGGGCAAGCTGTTGTCGCGGGCAAGTGCGAAGGCAGCCGTATCCATGACCTTGAGGTTGCGGGCAATAACCTCGTCATGGCTGATGGTGTCGTAGCGCTGCGCCTTCGGGTTCTTCTTGGGATCTTCCGAATAGACGCCGTCGACATTGGTCCCCTTGAGCACCACGTCGCATTCGAGCTCGATCGCGCGCAGGGCGGCCGCCGTGTCGGTGGTGAAAAAGGGATTGCCGATGCCGCCGCCCAGCACCACGACATAGCCGTCTTCCAGCGCCGCCTTGGCGGCGCGCGCCGTATAACTGTCGGCGATCGAGGGCATGGTGATGGCCGAAAAGACCCGGGCCTTCACGCCGGCCCGGGTCAGGGCGCTGGCGAGCGCGAGCGAGTTGATGATGGTGCCGAGGGTGCCCATCATGTCCGCCGTGACGCGGTCCGCTCCCTCCGCTGCGACCGACATGCCGCGGAAGATGTTGCCGCCGCCGGTGACGACCGCCACGGCAACGCCGGACTTCACCACTTCGGCGATCTGGTTGGCCACCTTGGAGAGAAATTCGGGCTGGATGCCGAAGCTCTGGTCGCCCGACAGGGCTTCTCCGGATACCTTGAGCAGGATCCGTTTGTAGGCGGATTTGGCCATCGGCCGACCCCTCGTATGCTGTTCGGCGGCCGAATCCGGCAACGCCCGCGCGAGGTTAGTGCATTTCGGGGCGCGGAAGATACTCCCGCACCCCGAGATTTCGTTTTAGTTCACGCCTGCAGTGGCCGCGACTTCGGCAGCGAAGTCCGTCTCTTCCTTGGCGATGCCCTCGCCGAGCGCGTAGCGCACGAAGCGGGTCACCTTGATCGGCGCGCCGGCTTCCTTCTCGGCGTTCTTGACCACGTCGCCGACCTTGGTCTCGCCGTCGATGACGAAGACCTGGGCGAGAAGCGTGACTTCCTCATAGAACTTGCGCACGCGGCCCTCGACCATCTTGTCGATGATCTCTGCGGGCTTGCCGGATTCCCTCGCCTGCTCGGCGAAGATGGCGCGCTCGCGAGCCACCACTTCGGGGTCGATGTCGTCGGGCGACACTGAGAGCGGATTGGTGTTGGCGATGTGCATGGCAAGCTGCTTGCCGAGCGTGGCCAGTACCGCCTTGTCACCCGTCGACTCGAGGCCGACGATGACGCCCAGCTTGCCCAGCCCCGGCTTCACCGTGTTGTGCACATAGTTGCCGATGACGCCGTCCTTGACCTCGATGAGGTCGGAGCGGCGCAGGTTCATGTTCTCGCCGATCTTGGCGATGGCATCGGTGAGCTCGCCCGAAACCGAGCGGCCCGAACCGGGATAGGGCATCTCGGAGAGCACGTGCACGTCGCCATTCGCCTGGATGGCGAGCTTGGCGATGTTGCCCACGATGGTCTGGAACTGCTCGTTGCGGGCGACGAAGTCGGTCTCGGAATTCACCTCGACGATGGCGCCCTTGGTGCCCTCGACATAGACGCCGACCAGGCCTTCCGCTGCGACGCGGCCAGCCTTTTTGGCGGCCTTGGCGAGGCCACGGGTACGCAGCCAGTCGATGGCGGCTTCCATGTCGCCATTGGTCTCGGCCAGTGCCTTCTTGCAGTCCATCATGCCGACGCCGGTGGCATCGCGGAGTTCTTTAACCTGCTGAGCTGTGACGGCCATTTGCATATCACCTCTTGGTGCGGCTCCGGATCGGAGCCGCGAATATCGTTGAAAGTGTAAGTCCGGCCGAGCCGGACTTAGTTGGCAGCGTCGGCGGCGAGGGCCGGCTCTTCCGGGGCCTGCTCGGCGGCGCCGAGATCAGCACCGCGGCCGGCGGACGAGCGCGAAATGCCGTCGATGGCGGCCTTGGAGACCAGCGAGCAGTAGAGCTCGAGGGCGCGGCTGGCGTCGTCATTTCCCGGAACCGGGAAGTCGACGAGGTCCGGATCGGAATTGGTGTCAACAATGGCGATCACCGGGATGCCAAGGCGGCGCGCTTCCTTGATGGCGTTGGCTTCCTTGTTCGTGTCGATGACGAACAGGAGGCTGGGGAGGTTGCCCATGTCCTTGATGCCGCCGAGATCGCGCTCGAGGCGCTCACGCTCGCGGTCGAGCAGCAGGCGCTCCTTCTTGGTGAGGCCTTCAAAACCTTCGGCTTCCTGGGCTTCGAGCTCACGCAGGCGGGCGATCGAGTTCGAGATCGTCTGCCAGTTGGTCAGCGTGCCGCCGAGCCAGCGGGAATTGACGAAGTACTGGGCCGACTGGCGGGCAGCTTCGGCCACGACCGGCGCGGCCTGGCGCTTGGTGCCGACGAAGAGCACGCGGCCGCCATCAGCGACGGTGTCCGACACGAGCTGCAGTGCACGCTGCAGCAGCGGCACCGACTGGCTGAGGTCGAGAATGTGGATGTCGTTGCGGACGCCGAAGATGAAGCGTTCCATCTTCGGGTTCCAGCGGTGCTTCTGGTGGCCGAAGTGGACGCCGGCTTCGAGCAGCTGACGCATGGAAAAATCGGGCAATGCCATGGAAATGGCTCCTTTACCGGTTGTTGCCTCCGCAAGGCATCGCAGCGGTTTCCCGCCACCGGACGGAGCTTCCGACATCATTGTCGGCGCGCCAGCCTTGCGTGTGAATTTGCGCCGGCGACTGCCAAACGCGCCGCGCATATAGGCGAGAATTGCTGCAGTTGCAAGGCGGAGGAGCGGGACGGTGCCACCAACGCTCCACCACCACCGTCGCTATCCCTGCAAATGCGGGAGCCAGCCTTATGAATGCGGCGGCCCTTCTCTGCTCCCTCCCACCCACCGGCTGTCATCCCTGCGAACAGCAGGGACCCATCTTCCACTCCACTCGGGCTGATGAAGGGTCCCGGCTGAGCGCCGGGATGACATTGAGGAGACGGAAAGTGCGGTTTCAAACAACAGGTGATGTGTGTTTCCGCTCAGTGCCTTGCACGAAATATCGGGCAACTTATCCCCGCCCTCTCACCATGTCCTAGACTCCTCCTACTGACCCCGCACTGGACGGGATCGCGAGCGAACGGTTCGCGGGGTGAGGATCGGATGGAGGGTGTCGCGCCCTCCTTGCCGAAGTTCCGG
>DATCRS010000259.1:0-12589 GCA_036568845.1 Devosia sp.
CGCACAAGCCGGTCCGGTGATCGGCTATGACAGCACCCTCAAGGGCACGACCGAGTACAAGGATATCGCCGGCGCCGACGTGGTGATCGTCACCGCCGGCGTACCGCGCAAGCCGGGCATGAGCCGCGACGACCTGCTCGAAATCAACCTCAAGGTGATGGAGCAGGTGGGCGCCGGCATCGCCAAGTATGCGGCCGATGCTTTCGTCATCTGCATCACCAACCCGCTCGATGCCATGGTCTGGGCGCTGCAGAAGTTCTCCGGCCTGCCCTCCAATCGCGTGGTCGGTATGGCCGGCGTGCTCGACTCGGCCCGCTTCCGTCATTTCATCGCCGAAGAGCTCGGCGTCTCGGTCGAGGATGTCACCGCCTTCGTGCTGGGCGGCCACGGCGACAGCATGGTGCCGCTGGCGCGCTACTCGACCGTCGCCGGCATCCCGCTCACCGACATCGTCAAGATGGGCTGGATGAGCAAGGACAAGCTCGAAGCCATCATCCAGCGCACCCGTGATGGCGGGGCCGAGATCGTGGGGCTCCTCAAGACCGGTTCGGCCTTCTACGCCCCTGCCGCTTCGGCCATTGCGATGGCCGAGAGCTACCTCAAGGACAAGAAGCGTCTCCTCCCCTGCGCGGCCTTCCTCAAGGGCGAATACGGGGTCAAGGGCACCTATGTGGGCGTGCCGGTGATCATCGGGGCCGGTGGCGCAGAGAAGGTCGTCGAAATCCAGCTTTCGGGCTCGGAACAAAAGGCCTTTGACAAGTCGGTGGCGGCTGTCGCCACCCTCGTCGACGCCTGCAAGAAGATCGCGCCCAAGCTCGCCTGACGGCCCCAACCGGAGATACCGGGAATGAATATCCACGAACACCAGGCCAAGGCGCTGCTCAAGGGCTACGGCCTGCCGGTCGCCAGCGGCGTCGCCATCTTCAAGCCCGAGGAAGCCGAGGCGGCGGCCAGGTCGCTGCCCGGCCCGCTTTATGTGGTGAAGAGCCAGATCCACGCCGGCGGCCGCGGCAAGGGCAAGTTCAAGGAGCTCGGCCCTGACGCCAAGGGCGGAGTGCGCCTCGCCCGTTCGGTCGAGGACGTCGTCGCCAATGCCAAGGAAATGCTCGGCAACACGCTGGTCACCAAGCAGACCGGCCCGGCGGGCAAGCAGGTCAACCGGCTCTATATCGAAGACGGTGCCGACATCGCCCGCGAGCTCTACTGCTCGCTTCTGGTCGATCGCGGCACCGGACGCGTCTCCTTCGTCGTCTCCACCGAAGGCGGCATGGACATCGAGGCGGTTGCACATGACACGCCCGAAAAGATCATCGCGGTCGATATCGACCCGGAAACTGGCGTCACCACCACCGATGTCGAAGAAATCTCGAACGCGCTGAAACTCGAGGGCGCAGCGCGGGTCGATGCGGCGCTGGTGTTCCCCACGCTCTACCGGGCGTTCGTCGAAAAGGACATGAGCCTGCTCGAAGTGAACCCGCTGATCGTCATGGAAAACGGGCATCTCCGCCTCCTCGACGCCAAGGTCTCGTTCGACAACAACGCCGCCTTCCGGCACCCGGAACTGGCCGAGCTCCGCGACCTCACCGAGGAGGACGCCAAGGAGATCGAGGCGTCCAAGTTCGACCTCGCCTATGTGGCGCTCGACGGCAATATCGGCTGCATGGTCAATGGCGCGGGCCTCGCCATGGCGACGATGGACATCATCAAGCTCTATGGCGAGGAGCCGGCGAACTTCCTCGACGTGGGCGGCGGCGCCAGCCGCGAGAAGGTCACCGCGGCCTTCAAGATCATCACCGCCGACCCCGCGGTCAAAGGCATCCTCGTCAACATCTTCGGCGGCATCATGCGCTGCGACGTCATCGCCGAAGGCGTGATCGCCGCGGTCAAGGAAGTCGGCCTCGCGGTACCGCTGGTCGTCCGCCTCGAAGGCACCAACGTCAAGGAAGGCAAGGCCATCCTCAATGCCTCCGGCCTCGACGTCATCTCGGCCGACGACCTCGATGACGCGGCACAGAAGATCGTCCAGGCGATTAGGGGGCGCTAGGCGCATCGTGAACAAGACGCTCAAGGCGGTGATCGTCGAGGTGACGGCGGGCAACGTGCGCAACCATCACATCAATCTCCGCGGAGCACTCGGTCTCTTCCCAGACGACTCGCTCGGCGGTAGCCGGAAGGCCGAGGTCGGGAAACTAGTAGCAGTGTGGTTCGGGGCTGAAGAGACTCGAACCGACATTGACCAGACGAAGGCCATCTTCCGGGAGCGCGGAGCCGTCAGACGGTTCTTCGAGGACGAGAAGGTGGCCGCCGGTGATCTTATCCTAATCGAGCGAGACAAACCTCGTTCCTATCGCGTCTCGAAGGCATCGAAGCGCGGGTTCAAGTACTACCTGTAGGAGCCCCTATGTCCATCCTCGTCAACAAAGACACCAAGGTCCTCGTGCAGGGTCTCACCGGCAAGACCGGTACTTTCCATACCGAGCAGGCGCTGGCCTACTACGGGACCAAGATGGTCGGCGGCACGCATCCCAAGAAGGGCGGTGAGAGCTGGACATCGGGCGTCGACGGCACCTCGTTGCCGATCTTCACCACGGTCGCTGAAGGCAAGGAAAAGACCGGCGCCAATGCTTCGGTAATCTACGTGCCACCGGCCGGTGCCGCGGCTGCCATCGAGGAAGCGATCGACGCGGAGATCCCGCTCATCGTCTGCATCACCGAAGGCGTGCCGGTGCTCGACATGGTGCGGGTGAAGGCCAAGCTCGAAAAGTCGAAATCGCGGCTCATCGGTCCCAACTGCCCGGGCGTTCTCACGCCCGAAGAGTGCAAGATCGGCATCATGCCGGGCAACATCTTCTCCAAGGGCTCGGTCGGCATTGTGTCGCGCTCGGGAACGCTTACCTATGAGGCGGTGTTTCAGACCACCAATGCCGGACTCGGCCAGACCACCGCGGTCGGCATCGGCGGCGATCCGGTCAAGGGCACGGAGTTCATCGACGTGCTCGAGATGTTCCTCGCCGACGAGGCTACGAAATCGATCATCATGATCGGCGAGATCGGCGGCTCGGCCGAGGAGGATGCGGCGCAGTTCCTCATCGATGAGGCCAAGCGCGGCCGCAAGAAGCCGATGGCCGGCTTCATCGCCGGCCTCACGGCACCGAAGGGCCGCACTATGGGTCATGCTGGCGCCGTAATTTCGGGCGGTAAGGGCGGGGCCGAAGACAAGATCGCCGCGATGGAGGCGGCGGGCATCAAAGTGTCGCGATCCCCTGCCAGGATCGGCATCACTCTGGCAGAAGTCCTCAAGGGCTAAGGCCCTTGAGTCTCTAGAAGAAAGCTGGCTTGGAGCGGCCATCTTTCTTAACAGGATGCAAAGGTAATCGGGGCATACTCCGGCCCCACAAAAAGCCCCGTCGAGTGTTCCGGGGCAGTCAAGAAGGACGGCGGGGCCGAACGCCTCGCGACGAACCATGACCCGACAAGAAAAGAACGAACAGTTCTTGCTCTCTTCCTTCCTCTATGGCGGCAACGCCGACTACATCGAAAACCTCTACGCTCGCTATAAGGCGGACCCCAACAGCATCGACCCCACCTGGGCGAGCTATTTCGGCCGGCTCGAGGACAGCGCCGCGGATGTCGCCAAGAACAGCGACGGACCCAGCTGGCAGCGTCGCGACTGGCCGCAGACCTCCGACGGCGACCTCGTTTCCGCCCTCGGTGGCGACCTCGGCCTCTCGGAGATCACGGTGAAGACCGGCAAGGCGCTGGGCAAGAAGGCCGAGGCTGCCGGTGCGCCGGCGCCGACCCCCGTCGATGTGCTGCAGGCGACGCGCGACTCCATCCACGCCATCATGATGATCCGCGCCTACCGCATGCGCGGGCATCTGCATGCCGAGCTCGATCCACTGAAGATGAAGGCGCCCGAGCCGGCGCCCGAGCTCGACCCCAAGACCTACGGCTTCACCGAGGCCGACTACAGCCGCAAGATCTTCATCGACAACTATCTGGGCATGGAATTCGCCACCATCCCGGAGATGCTCGAGGTCCTGAAGCGGACCTACTGCTCGACGGTCGGCGTCGAGTTCATGCACATCTCCGATCCCGAGGCCAAGGCCTGGATCCAGGAGCGCATGGAAGGCCCGGACAAGGAGATCAAGTTCACACCCGAGGGCAAGAAGGCGATCCTTCGCAAGCTGGTCGAGGCCGAGGGCTTCGAGAAGTTCCTCGACGTCAAGTACACCGGCACCAAGCGCTTCGGCCTCGACGGCTCGGAATCGCTGATCCCGGCGCTCGAGCAGATCATCAAGCGCGGCGGCGCGCTCGGTGTGAAGGACATCGTCCTCGGCATGGCGCATCGCGGCCGGCTCAACGTCCTCACCCAGGTGATGATGAAGCCGCACCGCGCGCTCTTCCACGAGTTCAAGGGCGGCGCCTTCTATCCTGAGGACGTCGAAGGCTCGGGCGACGTGAAGTATCATCTGGGTGCTTCGTCTGACCGCGAGTTCGACGGCAACCAGGTGCACTTGTCCCTCACGGCGAACCCCTCGCACCTCGAGATCGTCGACCCGGTGGTGCTGGGCAAGGCGCGCGCCAAGCAGGACCAGCGCTCCGCGGTCGACGGCCGCTTCGTTGAGCCGCGCCAGGTCGATCGCTCGGCGGTGATGCCGCTCCTCATCCATGGCGACGCGGCCTTTGCCGGCCAGGGTGTCGTAGCCGAGTGCCTCGGGCTTTCCGGCCTCAAGGGTCACCGCACCGGCGGCTCCATCCATTTCGTCATCAACAACCAGATCGGCTTTACCACCGCGCCGATGTTCTCGCGATCCTCGCCATACCCGACCGACGTCGCCAAGATGATCGAGGCGCCGGTGTTCCACGTGAACGGCGACGATCCCGAGGCGGTGGTCTACGTTGCCAAGGTGGCCACCGAGTACCGGCAGCGCTTCGGCAAGCCGGTGGTCATCGATATGTTCTGCTACCGTCGCTACGGCCACAATGAAGGCGACGAGCCGAGCTTCACCCAGCCGTTGATGTACTCGAAGATCCGCTCGCACGAGTCGACGCTCGACATCTATTCCAAGCGGCTGGCCGGCGAAGGACTGCTCTCCACCGAGGAGATCGACAAGCTCAAGGCCGACTGGCGCGCTCAGCTCGAAAAAGAATTCGAGGCCGGCCAGGACTTCCGTCCGAACAAGACCGACTGGCTCGACGGCCAGTGGAAGGACATGAAGAAGGCGGATATCGACGGACCGCGGCGCGGCGAGACCGGTGTCGAGATCGGCGACCTCGTCCGCGTCGGGACGCGCATCTGCCAGGTCCCGGCGACCTTCGCGGCGCACAAGACGGTCAGGCGCTTCATGGACAACCGGCTCGCCGCCATCGAAAGCGGGCAGGGCATTGACTGGGCCACCGGTGAGGCGCTCGCCTTCGGCACCCTGCTCGACGAGGGCCATCCGGTGCGGCTTTCCGGCCAGGATGTCGAGCGCGGCACCTTCAGCCAGCGGCACTCGGTGCTCAACGATCAGGAGCGCGACAACGAGACCTATACGCCGCTCAACAATATCAGCGAGAAGCAGGCCCGCTACGAGGTCATCAACTCGATGCTTTCGGAGGAGGCGGTGCTCGGCTTCGAGTACGGGTATTCGCTGGCCGAGCCGAACACGCTGACCCTCTGGGAAGCGCAGTTCGGCGATTTCGCCAACGGCGCGCAGGTGGTCATCGACCAGTTCATCTCCTCGGGCGAACGCAAGTGGTTCCGCATGTCGGGGCTCGTGATGCTGCTGCCGCACGGCTACGAGGGACAGGGGCCGGAGCACTCGTCGGCGCGTCTCGAGCGCTATCTGCAGCTCTGCGCCGAAGACAACATGCAGGTCGCCAACTGCACGACGCCGGCCAACTACTTCCACATCCTGCGCCGACAGGTAACGCGCGATTTCCGCAAGCCGCTGGTGCTGATGACGCCGAAGTCGCTGCTGCGGCACAAGCGGGCGATCTCGTCGCTGGCCGAGTTCGGCCCGCAGTCGACCTTCCACCGGCTGCTCTGGGACGATGCCGAGGCGCCAGGTACGCCGAAGACGACGATCAAGCTCGCCGCCGACGACAAGATCCGCCGCGTCGTGCTCTGCTCGGGCAAGGTCTATTACGACCTGCTCGAGGATCGGGAGAAGCGCGGCATCAACGACGTCTACCTCCTGCGCATCGAGCAGCTCTACCCGTTCCCCGCCAAGGCCTTGCTCGACGAGCTCAACCGCTTCAAGAACGCCGATATCGTCTGGTGCCAGGAAGAACCCAAGAACATGGGTGCATGGGCCTTCGTCCAGCCCTATATCGACTGGGTGCTCGATCAGATGGGCAAGGGTCACGAACGGCCGCGCTATGTCGGCCGCCCGGCTTCGGCGTCCACGGCGACGGGCTTGATGCGTACGCACCTCGCACAGCTTCAAACCTTCCTCGACGAAGCGTTTGGCAACTAAGGAAACGGAAGCAATGTCGGTAGAAATCCGGGTGCCCACTCTGGGTGAGAGCGTCACCGAGGCCACCATCGGGCAGTGGTTCAAGAAGGTCGGCGACGCCGTCGCTGCCGATGAGCCGGTGGTGGAGCTCGAAACCGACAAGGTGACCATCGAAGTGCCGGCGCCTTCTGCCGGCACGCTCGAATCCATCGCCGCCAACCCGGGCGACACCGTCAATGTCGGTGCGCTGATCGGCGCCATCGGGAATGGCGCCGCCGCCTCGCCGGCTCCGGCGCAGGCCGCTGCTGCGCCTGCAGCGCCGAAGGCGGTCGAGCCGGTGCCGCCGATTGCTCCCCGGTCCGAACCTATCCCGGCTCCAGCCGCCAACGGCGCGGCCACTCCGGCCAGCCCCTCGGCGCAGAAGCTCATGACTGAGAACAACATCTCGGCCGCCGATGTCGAAGGCTCGGGCAAGCGCGGCCAGATCCTCAAGGAAGACGTGCTCGCCGCGCAGCAGAAGCCAGCGGTGGCCACCGGTTCCGCCGTCGTGCAGCCGGCGCCAAAGCCTGCTCCGGCGGCACCGGCCGCTCCCGCTCCGGCGCCCGCTGCTCCGGCGCCCGCTGCTCCGGCGCCCGCTGCTGCTCCCCGCGCACCGGTCGCGCAGCAGGACGAGGCGCGCGAAGAGCGCGTGAAAATGACCCGCCTGCGCCAGACCATCGCGCGGCGCTTGAAGGATGCGCAGAATACCGCCGCCATGCTCACCACCTTCAACGAGGTGGACATGAAGCCGGTGATGGATCTGCGCAACCAGTACAAGGAACTGTTCGAGAAGAAGCACGGCGTGAAGCTCGGCTTCATGGGCTTTTTCACCAAGGCCGTGACCCACGCGCTCAAGGAGATCCCGGCGGTCAATGCCGAGATCGACGGCGACGAGCTCATCTACAAGAACTACGCTCATATCGGCGTTGCTGTCGGCACCGACAAAGGCCTCGTCGTGCCGGTGGTGCGCGATGCCGACCAGATGTCGATCGCCGGTATCGAGAAGGAAATCGGCCGCCTCGGCAAGCTCGCGCGCGACAATGCGCTGACCATGGCCGACATGCAGGGCGGCACCTTCACCATCAGCAATGGCGGCGTCTACGGCTCGCTGATGTCGACGCCCATTCTCAATGCCCCGCAGTCGGGCATCCTCGGCATGCACAAGATCCAGGAGCGGCCGGTTGTGGTCGACGGCCAGATCGCCATCCGCCCGATGATGTATCTGGCGCTAAGCTACGATCACCGCATCGTCGACGGCAAGGAAGCCGTGACCTTCCTCGTTCGGGTCAAGGAATCGCTGGAAGCGCCGGAACGCCTGGTGCTCGACCTCTAGGTCGGGCCGACAGCCTTTCGAAGGCCCGCCAGCGGCGGGCCTTTTGCTTTCTTAGGTCAGGCGGTTACAGTTCGTTCGACAGGGAGGATCGCGATGGCGGACAAGGTTCTGGTGGTCACGGGCGGCAGCCGCGGCATTGGGGCGGCGACGTGCCGGCTCGCGGCGCAGCGAGGCTACGCTGTGGTCGTCAACTATGCCGGCAATGTCGAGGCGGCCGAAGCCGTGTGCCAGGAGATCCACGCGGCCGGGGGCGAGGCGGTGGCGGTGCGTGGCGACGTCTCGAGCCAGGAGGATGTCGACCATATCTTCCGCGCGGCCGACCGGCTGGGGACGCTGGCCGGGCTCGTCAACAATGCCGGCATCGTCGGGCCGACGTCGCGCACGGAAAACCTCGACGCGGCGCGCATCAACCGCATGCTGGCGGTGAACGTCACCGGCTCGTTTCTCTGCGCCATCGCCGCCATCAAGCGGATGTCGACGCGCCACGGCGGCAAGGGCGGCGCCATCGTCAACCTGTCGTCGGCCGGTGCCAAGCTCGGCTCGCCGGCCCAATATGTGGACTATGCAGCCGCCAAGGGTGCCATCGAAACGTTCACGGTGGGGCTGGCGCTCGAAGTGGCGGGGGAGGGCATACGTGTCAATGCCGTGCGTCCCGGCATCATCGACACGGACATTCACGCCTCGGGCGGCGAACCCGACCGGGTCGCGCGCATCGCGTCAAGCCTGCCGCTGCAGCGGGCCGGGAGCGCTGACGAGGTGGCCCGCGCCATCCTCTGGCTCCTCTCCGAGGAGTCGTCCTATACCATCGGCGAGACGGTTTCGGTCACCGGCGGCCGCGCCATCGCGCCGTGACGGCGTGGCTCGCGTCGCAAAACGCTGAACGGTGCGTCAACGGGGCTTTCATCCGAAAGTCGGGTGGTTTAACCCCTAGGCAGTGACTACCTAAAGCCTGCGACAGCAGGCGCGGCAGCAGCGGCTCGGAGACATCATGGCTGATACGTTCGACCTCACGGTAATCGGTTCGGGGCCGGGCGGCTATGTCGCCGCCATCCGCGCCGCGCAGCTGGGCATGAAGGTCGCGGTGGTCGAGAAGTGGCCAACCCATGGCGGCACCTGCCTCAATATCGGCTGCATCCCCTCCAAGGCGCTGCTGCATGCCTCCGAGCTCTTTGAGGAGGCCGGTCACCAGTTCAAGACCCTCGGCATCGATATCCCGGCGCCTACGCTCAACCTGTCGCAGATGATGACGCACAAGGACGACGTGGTGACGGCCAATGTCTCGGGCGTCGACTTCCTGTTCAAGAAGAACAAGATCACGCCCTTCCGCGGTGTCGGCTCCATCCCGGCCGCCGGCCGTGTGCTGGTCACCGGCGAAAAGAGCACCACCATCGAGACCAGGAACATCATCATCGCATCCGGTTCGGTCTCGGCTAATCTTCCCGGCATCGAGGTCGACGAGGAGCGAGTGGTTACCTCCACCGGCGCCATCAAACTGAAGGAAGTGCCCAAGCGCATGCTGGTCATCGGCGCCGGCATCATCGGGCTCGAACTCGGCTCGGTGTGGGCGCGCCTTGGTGCCAAGGTGACGGTGGTCGAGTTCCTCGACCGCATCGTCCCCGGCCTCGACAGCGAAGCGGCTCGGCAGCTCCAGCGCATGCTGCAAAAGCAGGGTCTCGAGTTTAGGCTCTCGACCAAGGTCGCCGGCATCGAGAAGAACCCCGGTTCGCTCAACGCCCGGTTCGAGCCGGTGGCTGGCGGGGACGCAGAGTTCGCCGAATTCGACGTTGCCCTCGTCGCCGTCGGTCGCAAGCCCTATACCGAGGGGCTCGGGCTCGAAGCGGCGGGCGTGGCGCTCGATGAGCGCGGCCGCATCCGAACCGATGCGCACTACCAGACCAACGTGCCGGGCATCTATGCCATCGGCGACGTCATCACCGGCCCGATGCTCGCCCACAAGGCCGAGGACGAAGGCATCGCCGCCGCCGAGATCATCGCCGGCCAGGCGGGCCACGTGAACTACGGCGCCATCCCCTCGGTGCTCTACACCAGCCCGGAAGTTGCGTGGGTCGGCAAGTCCGAAGACGAGCTCAAGGCGGAAGGCATCGAATACAAGATCGGCAAGTTCCCGTTCACCGCCAATGGCCGCGCCAAGGCGATGCTTGCGACGCAGGGCTTCGTGAAGATTCTCGCCGACGTGAAGACCGACCGGGTGCTTGGCGGCGTCATCATCTCCAAGAATGCCGGCGAAATGATCCACGAGATCACCGTGCTCATGGAATTCTCCGGCGCCGCTGAAGACTTGGCCCGCACCACCCATGCGCATCCCACGCTGTCGGAAGCTGTCCGCGAAGCCGCATTGATGTGCGGCGACGGGGCGATCCATATCTAGGCGAGATGTCGCCGCCTCGCCTTCTCCCCTTGAGGGAGAAGGTGTCCGAAGGGCGGATGAGGGGTTGTCTCCGCATCCGCGATAGCTGAGGGACACCCCTCATCCGTCTCGGCCTTCGGCCGATCCACCTTCTTCACCTTCAATCGCTCCACTGGAGCGATTGATCGCTGCGCGACCGGCTCGAAGTCCCTCAAGGGGAGAAGGAAGCCGACTGAGAGGCCCTACCCCCCAACCTCCGCCGCCTCTACCTCCGCCCGTTTCGGCTTCGCTTTCCGGGTGAACATCCATGCGCCGGCCAGCACCAGCGTGGTCCCCGCAGCGTGCCAGACGGTAAAGGTCTCGCCGAGCACGAAGACGGCCAGCGAAATGGTCACCACCGGCGACACGTTGCCGATCACTGACGTTCGCTCTGGCCCGATCAGCCCGATCGCGCCGGAGATGCAGTAGGCCGGCAGCACGGTCGAGACTGTGCCGATCGCCAGCATCAGGAGCAGACCATTGCCGCTGACGGCGAGGTCGGTCACCGGATGGGAGAGTAGGAAATGGAGGATCACCATGGGCCCGGCGCCGGACATGGCGATGGAGGTGAAGAGCTGGGCGCCCATGCGATCGATCAGCGGCTTGGCAAGGATCTGGTAGCCCGCATAGGTGATCGAGGCGATGAAGACGAGCGTCGCACCGAGCAGCACGTCGTGGCCCTCGAAGCTGAAATCGCGCCAGAAGATCACGGCGATGCCAAGATAGCTCATCAGCATGGCGCCCAGCATCAGCGGCGTCACCCGGCGCTTGAAGAACACCGCGCCGAACAGCACCACGAAGAACGGATAGGTCAGGAGGATCAGCCGGTCGAACTGGGCCGAGATATATTCGAGCGCCTGGAAGTCGAGAAAGCTCGAGACGTAGTAGCCCAGCATGCCGACGCCGATCGCCTGCAGCACCGACTTGCCGTCGAGCACCGGCGGCGCCCCGGCCAGCCGCGCCGCCATCTTGCGGCGATAGCCCATCACGCCGACGGCGAGGAAGATCGGCACGGCGACGATCATCCGCCAGGTGAGCGTGGTGATCGAGTCGATCCCCTCGGCGAGGGCGAGCTTGATGACGATGCCCTTGGTGGCAAAGAAGGCGGCGCCGCCAACGGCAAGCAGCAGGCCGAGCCAGCCGAGCTGGCGGACATCGTAGCGTATGGCAGTGGTATCGGAGGGCATCTTGGGGCGGTCCAGGTTGACGTCCCGCCGATCAGGTCACCAGTCCGCCTGACGGCGGGACCGGTGAAGTTACGCGAGTGTCAGCCGCGCACGTCCCGGTCCCCAACGGGGCCAAGCCAGATTTTGCGAATAATGAGCGCGCGCAGAGACATGGACGGCTTGGTACGCGTTGCGGCGATGGGTGTAAAGAACTCTCAGTCAGTGGTGCTCCGCGCCAACCCCAACCGCCGTCATCCTCGGGCTTGACCCGAGGACCCATTTCTCCACTAGAGCGAGCGGCGGCGTGGGTCCTCGCGTCGGAGCGCGAGGATGACGGCCGGTGGGTGGGGCGGCGTCCAGTTTCTTCCCAGGCCACTCAACCCCTCGGATGCGCCGCGCGATAGCTCTCCAGTAGCCGATCCGTATCCACCGCCGTATAGATCTGCGTCGTCGACAACGACGCGTGTCCCAGCAGCTCCTGGATGGCGCGCAAATCCCCGCCTCGGCCCAAAAGGTGCGTGGCGAACGAGTGGCGCAGCGCATGCGGCGTCGCCGAAGGCGGCAGGCCGAGGGCGGAACGCAGCTGCACCACGCGCAGCTGGATCAACCGCGCCGACAGCGTGCCGCCCTTCACGCCGCGGAACAGTGGCTGGGTCGGGGTCAGCGCAAAGGGGCAAAGCTTGAGATAGGTCTCGATGCTCGCGCGCACCGCATCGATCAGCGGCACCATGCGAGTCTTGCCGCCTTTGCCGGTGACGCGCAGCACACTGGTGTCGAGATCGGCCCGGCTCACCGCCAACGCCTCGGAAATACGCAGGCCTGCGCCATAGCAGAGTGAGAGCACCGCCATGTCGCGCGCCGCGACCCACGGGACGTCCTCCATTTCGTCGACAGTCGTGATCGTGGTTTTCGCCTCCAGCACAGTCAGGGCCTTAGGTAGCGATTTCTTCGCCTTGGGGGTGCGGATGACGTTGAGCGCCTCGGTCGACATCACCCCCTCGCGCTCCAAAAAGCGGAAGAAGCTTCTGATTGCAGAGAGCGCCCGGGCCAGCGACCGCGACTGAATGTCTTCCTCGCGCCGCGTCGCCATCCAGGCGCGGATGTCGGCGCCGCGCATCTCGTTGAGGGTCGCAAGGCTCACCGGCCCCCCGGTATGTTCGGCAAGGAAGGTGAGGAACATGGCGACGTCGCGCTGGTAGGC
>DATCRS010000260.1:0-8647 GCA_036568845.1 Devosia sp.
AAGCAGATACTCGAACGCATGCTGGTGAGCTATCTAAGGGACAACCAGCAGAGCTGGGAGGTGTTGCCCGACGGCAGCTCGCACCGGATGCGGCTGCAGGACGGCGAGGAGCCTTTCAGCGCGCACGAGTATTTCATGACCAATGCCAGCCTCTCCGGGCGGGGCAGCGCGCTGCAGCGCGAACAGGATGAGAGTGACGATTGAACCAATATTGGGGCGTTGACGCCGATCCGACGGCGCAAGGGCGCATCAAAGGCGCCAAGCCCGTCGCCGTCCTCGATATTGGCTCCAACTCCGTCCGCCTGGTTGTCTACGAACGGCACGCCCGATCGCTGACGCCGCTCTACAACGAGAAGTCGAGCTGTGCGCTGGGCCGCGGCGTCGCGGCCACCGGCAAGCTGGCCTACGAAAATGTCGATCGCGCGCTGACCGCCATCCAGCGTTTTGCCCTGGTGACGCGCTTGATGAAGGTCGGCAAAGTGCATGTGCTCGCCACCTCGGCCGTGCGCGAGGCCAGCAATTCCAGGGCCTTCGTCGATGCCGTCGAGGAAATCATGGGCGCGCCGGTCCGGGTGCTGAGCGGCGCGGAAGAGGCCCATTTCGGCGCGCTTGGCGTGCTAGCGGGGATACCCGGCTTCAACGGCGTCGTCGGCGATCTCGGCGGCGGCAGCCTCGAGCTCTCGGCCATGGCTGCCGGCAGCGATTCCGACGGCGAGACGCACGAGCTCGGCGTCATCCGCATGCAGGACGACAGCGGCGGAGCGGTGGCGAAGGCGCAGATCCTGGCGCGCCAGCGGCTCAAGGCTTCTGCGATTCTGGGCAGCAAGCCGCGGGGGACCTTCTGCGCCATCGGCGGCACCTGGCGGTCGCTGGCCAAGATGCACCAGGTGCTGCGCGACTACCCGCTGCACATGGTGCAGCACTACGAGGCCGACGCAGAGGATGTGCTGCAGCTTTGCGAGGAGATCGTCGCCGATCACGGTTCGGGGCGGAGCTATCCGGGTTCGGAACATGTGAGCTCGTCGCGGCGCGAACTGGTGCCCTATGGCGCTGCGGTGCTGGCGGAAGTGCTGAAGGCCGGCAAATTCGAGCGCGTCGTGTTCTCGGCACTCGGGGTGCGCGAAGGCTATCTCTACGGGCTGCTCGACGAGGCCGAGCGCGGCGTCGACCCCCTGATGCAGGGTGCCGAGGAGACCAACACACTGCGCGCGCGCTCCCCGGCGCATGCTCAGGACCTCATCGACTTCTCGGCCGAGTTCCTCACCGCTATCGGCGTGCGCGAGACGCCGGACGAGCTGCGGCTGCGCAAGGTCGCCTGCTATCTGGCCGATATCGGCTGGCGTGGCCATCCGGACTATCGCGGCGAGCAGAGCATCGACCTCATCGCCTATGGCGCGCTGACCGGCGTCGATCATCCCGGCCGCGCCTTCCTCGCGGAGGTGATGGCAGTGCGCTACATGGGGCTGAAGCACAAGAGCCACAACCAGACGCTGCTGGCTCTTGCCGGCCCCGCCGGCAGCATGAAGGCGCGGCTCATCGGCGCCATTTTCCGTGTCGCCTATCCCATGTCGGCGGCGATGCCGGGCGTCCTTCCCCGCGCCAGCTTCTCGCTCGCCGACAACACGCTGATGCTGCACCTGCCGCACGACCTCGCCTTCCTCGACGGCGAGCACCTGCAGGGCCGGCTGGACCAACTGGCCGGCGTCGTCGGCATCAAGAACGCGATGGTGGTGGCGGGTTAGGCGTCGTCCATATCGTCGTGCGCAGCCAACAAAGCCCTCACCGGCACACTCAATGGGTCCAGATCGACGAGGTAGATGTCCCACAATATGGGCGCGCTGACATGATGGTAGATGTGGCGCAGGATGTTGCCCAGCCCGACAACCTTTTGCCAGTCGACCGATCCGACATGCTCTGACTTCCAGTCCGGCGGAATGTTCTTTGCGGCCTCTGAGATGACTTCAAGGTGCCTCTCAAAGGCGGCCCAGCGTGTGGGGTCCCGGTAGGCCTGATCAAAACCGACACCGTCCAGCAATTGTTTGATCAGCTCTATCCGTTCGCTGATGTGGTTCAGGCGGTTGACCGGTGTAGTCGCCATCAGAAGACGGAAACCCCGTCGCTCAGGACAGTTCTTCCGAAGTCTGGGGCAAGCGCAAGTCCGCTGCGCGGCACGATGCTCGAGGGCAGGCCAAGGTTGTCCAGAATGATTTGGTAGACGCCCACCGCCTCGAGGCCGAACTTGCGTCCGTCCTGCACGTCGACGACAATGTCCACGTCACTGTCGGGTCGGTTATCGCCACGTGCCCTCGAACCGAACAGAGTCATGTGCGCCACCCCCTCGCGCTCGAATTCGGGGCGGAGGGCGCGGAGTTCGGATAGCAGCTGTTCTCGGCTCAGGTCGCGCATGGCCTGAAAATAGGCGTTTCGCACGACGTTTGCGAGTCAGTCTGCGATAGCGATCTCGATGACGCCTTTGCGGGTGGCGGCGAGGCCGATCTTGCCGTGCTTGATGGCGAGGGCCTTTTCGCCGAACAGCTTTCGGCGCCAGCCCTTGAGGGCGGGGACGTCGGCTTCGTCGTCGAGCACCAGGGCGTCGATGTCGTCGGAGGTCGCGATGATGCGGGCGGCGACGCCGTGCTCTTCCGAAACGGCCTTCAGCAGCACGCGGACGAGGTCGCCGACGGCACCCTTGGGCGAGGGGCCGCGGTAGCGCTCGGGCATTTCCGGCAGCTCGGACTTGGGCAGGGCCTCGACCCGCTTGATGATGCCGATGATCTCAGCGGCCGCCGACGACCGGCCATAGCCGCGCTGCACGGCGCGCAGCTTGTCGAAGGCTTCGGGGCTCGAGGGCCGTTGCATGGCGAGTTCGACCAGCGCGTCATCCTTGAGGATGCGGCTGCGCGGTTGATCGGTGTCCTGTGCCCGCTTTTCGCGCCAGGCGGCAAGCTGCTGCAGCGCCGCCATGTCGCGGGGGCGATTGAGTTTCGCCCGCAGGCGCTCCCAGGCGTTTTCGGGCTGCACGACATAGGTGTCGATCGAGCGCAGGACCGAGAGCTCGTCCTCGACCCAGTCCCAGCGATGGGTCTTTTCGACCTGGTCGACGAGCTTCTTGTAGATATCGCGCAGGTGCGTGACGTCGGCCAGCGCGTAGGTCATCTGCTTTTCGCTGAGCGGGCGCGCCGACCAGTCGGTGAAGCGGGAGGACTTGTCGAGCTCGACGCCCGTCACCGAGCGCACGAGATTGTCGTAGGAGACGCTGTCGCCGAACCCGCAGACCGAAGCGGCGATCTGCGTATCGAAGATGTTCGCCGGAACTTTTCCGGTGAGCTTGACGAAGATTTCGATGTCCTGCCGGGCAGCGTGGAAGACCTTGCGCACGTCCGGATTGGCGAGCAGGGCGAAGAAGGGGACGAGGCTCAGGCCATCGGTGAGCGGATCGATGAGGACGGCTTCGTCCTGGGTGGCCACCTGGATAAGGCAAAGCCGGGGCCAGTAGGTCGTCTCGCGCAGAAACTCGGTGTCGACCGTCACATGATCGTATCCGGCGGCCCGCTTGCAGAAATCGGCGAGCACGTCGGTGGAGGTAATGAGCTCCATGTATTGCCTTTCAAGGCCAAGTCTTTGGCTTGCCTCATAACAGGGGAAGCCTGCGCATTCCAGAAACAATTGCCACTGACTGCGGCGCGACGGGGCCTGGAGCAGGGGCCGCGGCGGCCCGGAAAACTTGACAAAGCGGCCCCTGCATGCGCTTTTCCGGCCGCATTTTGCACCCCGTAACCCCTCTATGAGAGTCGAGACGATGCACCCCTATCGCACACATACCTGCGCAGCCCTCACGGTGGGGGACGTGGGCAATAATGTGCGCCTTTCGGGCTGGGTGCACCGCGTCCGCGACCATGGCGGGCTGCTGTTCATCGACCTGCGCGACCATTACGGCATGACGCAGCTCGTCATCGACCCGGATTCCAAGGCGTTCAAGCTGGCCGAGACGGTGCGCTCCGAATGGGTGATCCGCATCGACGGCGAGGTGAAGGCGCGGACGCCTGAGACAGTGAACGTCAACCAGCCGACCGGCGCTGTGGAAGTCTTCATCCGCGAGCTCGAAGTCTTGGGAGAGGCCAAGGAGCTGCCGCTGCCGGTCTTCGGCGAGCCGGACTATCCCGAGGACATTCGCCTCCGCTACCGCTTCCTCGACCTGCGGCGCGAGACGCTGCACGCCAATATCGTCAAGCGCACGAAGATCATTTCGTCGATGCGCCGGCGAATGGGCGAGATCGGCTTTGCCGAATATTCGACCCCGATCCTCACGGCGTCCTCGCCGGAAGGCGCGCGCGATTTCCTCGTGCCCAGCCGCATCCATCCGGGAAAATTCTTCGCGCTGCCGCAGGCGCCGCAGCAGTACAAGCAGCTCTTGATGGTGGCCGGCTTCGACCGCTATTTCCAGATCGCGCCCTGCTTCCGCGACGAGGATCCGCGCGCCGACCGCCTGCCGGGCGAGTTCTACCAGCTCGACCTCGAGATGAGCTTCGTCACCCAGGAAGAGATCTGGGATACGATGGCGCCGGTCATTTCCGGCCTTTTCGAAGAGTTTTCGGGCGGCAAGCCGGTGACCAAGGAATGGCCGCGCATCCCCTATGACGAGGCCATCCGCAAGTATGGCTCGGACAAGCCGGACCTCCGCAACCCGATCGTGATGCAGAACGTCACCGAGCACTTCCGCGGCTCCGGCTTCGGCGTCTTCGCCAACCAGATCGCCAATGACGACAAGGTCGAAGTCTGGGCCATTCCAGCTAAGACCGGCGGCAGCCGCGCCTTCTGCGACCGCATGAACGCCTGGGCGCAGGCGCAGGGTCAACCGGGCCTGGGCTACATCTTCTTCAAGGACGGGGCCGGTTCAGGTCCGATCGCCAAGAACATCGGCGAGGAGCGGACGGCCGCGATCCGCAGCCAGCTCGGGCTCGAGGATGGCGATGCCGTGTTCTTCGTCCTCGGCCGGCCCGAGAAGATATACAGGTTCGCCGGCGAGGCGCGGGTGAAGGTGGGCCTGGACCTCAACCTCACCGATCTCGAGCGCTTTGAGCTTTGCTGGATCGTCGACTTCCCGTTCTATGAGTGGAACGAGGATGAAAAGAAGATCGATTTCGCCCACAACCCGTTCTCGATGCCGCAGGGTGGTCTCGAAGCGCTCAATGGGCCGGATCCGCTCGGAATCAAGGCATTCCAGTACGACGCCGTCTGCAATGGCTACGAGATCGCCTCGGGTTCGATCCGTAACCAGCAGCCCGAGACGATGGTCAAGGCCTTCGAGCTGGTGGGGCTCAGCCGGCAGGACGTCGAGGATCGCTTCGGCGGGCTCTATCGGGCCTTCCAGTACGGTGCGCCGCCGCATGGTGGCGCCGCTTTCGGTATCGACCGCGTGGTGATGCTGCTCTGCGGTGTACAGAACCTGCGCGAGATCACGCTGTTCCCAATGAACCAGCAGGCCGAAGACCTGCTGATGGGCGCGCCGAGCCCGGCCTCGCCCAAGCAGTTGCGGGAACTGGAACTGCGCTCGACGGCGAAGGCATAGGAAGCGAATAGGGGCTGATGGGCTCGCGCGCATCCAGCCAGCTACTCGCTACTCGCGCCGTTCCATTCCGGCACACGTGGTTAACGCGCGTTAACTCTCTCTTAAACGCCGCGGCGATACGACTGGATCATGGGGCCGGTCGCGAGTCTGCGGTGAAGTCGAAATATTCCCACGTCATCATGCTGCTGAGCGCGATTGCCGCGTTCTTGCCGGTGCTCGGCGTCGACTACCTGCTCGATTCCTACGTGCGCATGCGTGAGCGTGCACAGCTGCAGCAGACCGTGGACTCGATCAGCCAGCGCGTGCAGGGCACCGCGAAGGCGGCGATCGGATCGTTGCGGGCTGTGCTGGCCGAAAGCCCGTCGCTCTGCACGCCCACCTTCATCGCCAATGTCCATAGGCAGATGGAGGGGAGCCTCTATCTCAAGCAGTTGCTCGTCGAGAATGCCGATGGGGTGCAGTACTGCGACGCGTTCGGCAAGCAGGTGAGCTACTCGCCGCTGTCGGATACGCTCAGCATTCCGGGGAATGCCGAGACCATCACGGTGGTTCGGCTCGGCGAAATACCGGGGCCGGTCCTCAAGGTAACTCAGAACTTTGGCGGCCAGCGGCGCGTCTCCGCCTTTGTGCCGGTCACCGCCGACCCACCAGAAGCACTGAGCAGCGGCCTTCGGCCCACTGCAATGGTGCGGCTGTCGCTGACCAACGGAACCCGGATCTCCTCGGCCGGCGATCCATCGGCCTATGACAATCGCGGCGACACCGAGTTCATCTATGCCGACGCACTCGCCGGCGAAATTCCCGTGCGCGTCGAGGCAGCGGTGCCCTTCGCCATGGTTCGCGCCGACTATGCCGACCTCGATGCGAGCTTTACCGTCGTCGCCTGCCTGATGAGCGGCGCTTTCCTGGTGCTGTCGCTGCAATATGTGCGGCGCTCGAAACTGCCGGCCTTCGACCTGGAACGGGCGATCCAGGCCGGCGAAATCAGGCCTTGGTACCAGCCGGTGATCAACCTGAGGACGGGCGCCCTGGCTGGTTGCGAGGTGCTCTGCCGCTGGGAGAAGAAGAACGGCGAGGTGGTGATGCCCTCGGCCTTCATCGACTATGCCGAGGTGACGGGGCTCGCCATCCCGATGACGCTGAGCCTGATGCAGCAGGTCAAGCACGACCTGGCCGACCTCTGCCGCGACATGCCGGAGATCAAGATCTCCATCAACCTGTTCGATGGGCACTTTCGCGACGGCTCCATCGTCGACGACGTGCAGGCGATCTTTTCGGGCTCGCCGATCAGCTACCGGCAGCTGGTATTCGAGATCACCGAGCGGCGGCCGCTGGAAAACGCGCCGCAGACCACGGCCGTCATTTCCGGCCTTCATGCGCTCGGCGCGCGGCTTGCCATGGACGATGCCGGAACCGGCCACAGCAATCTTGCCTACATGCAGACGCTGGGCGTCGATGTCATCAAGATCGACCGGGTGTTCGTCGACATGATCAAGCCGGGCACGACCCAGGTGCCGGTGCTCGACGGGCTCATCTCCATGGCGCACGACCTGGGCACGGAGATTGTCGCCGAGGGCGTCGAAACAGAAGCGCAGGCGCTTTACCTCAGGGCTCGCGGCGTGGTCATGGCGCAGGGTTTCCTCTTTGCCCCGGCCATCCGCGTGGCGCCGTTCCGCGACCTCGCCAAGGCGCTCAATGGCGGCGCCACGGCGCCTGCCGCACTACCTGCAAGTGCTGCTGCCGCCTGAAGCGAAGCGGCCTTCCCTTAGCCGGCAATTAGTGGCACCACACGATCGATAAGTTGAGGGAGGAGTCATGTCCGAGGACATGTCCGAGCAGCGCAGGGCATTGCGTGAGGCCGCGCTGCATTTCCATGAGCATCCGAAGCCGGGCAAGCTCGAAATTCAGCCAACCAAGCCGCTGGGTAATCAGCGCGACCTGGCGCTCGCCTATTCCCCTGGCGTTGCTGCGCCATCCGAAGAAATCGCCAACGATCCCGAAACGGTGACCCGCTATACCTCGCGCGGCAACCTGGTGGCCGTCATCTCAAACGGCACGGCCGTGCTCGGCCTCGGCGCCATCGGCGCACTCGCCAGCAAGCCGGTGATGGAGGGCAAGGCGGTGCTCTTCAAGAAGTTCGCTGGCATCGACGTCTTCGACATCGAGATCGACGAGACCGACCCGGCAAAGTTTATCGAGGTGGTGCGGCCGCTCGAACCCACTTTCGGCGGCATCAACCTGGAGGATATCAAGGCGCCGGAGTGCTTTCAGATCGAGGAAGCGCTGCGCGAACGCATGAAGATCCCGGTCTTCCACGACGACCAGCACGGCACCGCCATCATCGTGGGTGCCGCAGTGCTGAACGGGCTGGAACTGGCGGGAAAGAAGATCGAGGAGGTGAAGATCTGCACCTCCGGCGCCGGCGCCGCGGCGATTGCGTGTCTCAACATCCTCCTGGCGCTGGGGGCAAAGCTCGAGAACATCTGGGTGGCCGACAAGGATGGGCTGCTCACCTACCGGCGCAACGACGTCAACGACAAATGGCGCGGGAAATTCTGCCGGCAGGACACCGAAGCGACGTCGCTCGCAGAAGTCATCGATGGGGCCGATATCTTTCTCGGTCTCTCGGCTGCCGGGGCGCTGAAGCCCGAGATGCTGAAGAAGATGGGCCCCAAGCCGCTGATCCTGGCGCTGGCCAACCCCAATCCCGAAATCATGCCGGAAGCGGCCAAGGAGATCCGGCCCGACGCCATGGTCTGCACCGGCCGGTCAGACTACCCCAACCAGGTCAACAACGTCCTCTGCTTCCCGTTCATCTTCCGCGGCGCGCTCGACGTCGGCGCCACTACCATCAACGAAGAGATGAAACTGGCGGCCGCGCAGGCGATCGCCCGGCTGGCGCATGACCCTGGGCTCGAGGTCTCACCCTCGGGGCAACCGGCGGTCTATGGGCCCGAGCACATCATCCCCAACCCGTTCGACCAGCGGCTGATCCTGAGGATTGCGCCGGCGGTGGCGCGGGCGGCCATGGAATCGGGCGTCGCCAAGCGGCCGATCGCCGACTTCGCGGCCTATCAC
>DATCRS010000261.1:0-2402 GCA_036568845.1 Devosia sp.
GGCTTATACTTTGAGGTTCTCTGCGGAGGTCTTGCCCCGGTTTGCGATCTCTTCGTATTCCACCGTCTGTCCTTCGTTCAGGGACGACAGACCGGCTTTCTGCACTGCCGAGATATGCACGAACACATCCTTGCCGCCCGACGCAGGCTGGATAAATCCATAACCCTTGGTCGGGTTGAACCACTTGACCGTACCTTTAGCCATCACGACTTCTCCGCGGGTCTTCCTCCGAGATCACGAACCGCCAGTCCCCGCCAACCAGCCGGTTCGGTCCTACAGGATACGCGGAATGTGGCGGGCTTGGTAGATCAAACCACATCCGCATTTCGCCGAAATTCGCTCAACTTCGCGGCGTTTTTGCCGGTTTTGCCCGTTTCGCGGTCAGTTGAGCCTGGGCCGTCAATAAGTCGCGGCCAGATAGTCCACGATCTTGCCGACGTCAGCATCGTCGATCGGCGCGCCATAGACCTTGATCATCTTGGTCACCTCGGCCTGCCAGAACGCCTTTTTGTCCTTCATCGGCGGCTGCGTGGCGATGTAGTCGGACGAGTGGCAGGCGGCGCAATTGCCCTGAACCACCTCGAGATTGGGTCCCGGCCTGAAGGCTGCGACCTCGTCCGGCGTCTTGTAATTGACCGGCGCGGCAAGGGCCGAGCCCACCAAGGTGACAAAGGCAAGCGTGGCGGCGAGGAGAACGGTGCGCTGCATGATAGCTCTCCTCAGGCCACGGTGACGCGGGTGGTTTCGACGACGTTGCGCAAATAACCCGCCGGGTTCCAGCGCGGCGTGTCCGGCTGGGTCTCGCCGGAATTGCTGGTGGCGCGCACCTTGAGCTCGACTTGCCCAGCCGCGAGCTTCACCGGCAGCTTCCATTCGCGGAACGAGTAATTGCCCAGATCCTTGCCGAGCTTGGCGGACGCCCACGTCTTGCCGCCATCGGTGGAGACCTGGACGTCCCTAATGCCCTTGCCGCTGTCGAAGGCGATGCCGCGCAGCGTCGTGCGTCCCGCCTTCAGCTTGGCGCCATCGGTCACGCTGGTGATGAATGAGCGGATGGTGAAGCGGTTGATCGGGATCGTCGCCTTCGGCGTCGTGCCGGGCTCGATCGAATTGTTGGGGGTGTCAGGGATGCGATAGGCGCCCTTCATCCAGAAGCCGTCATAGACGTTGTCGATGACGGTGATCTCGTTGAGGTGCTTGACCCAGTAGGTGCCGTAATAGCCTGGAACCACCAGGCGCAGCGGGAAGCCGTTGAGGAACGGCAGATCGTCGCCGTTCATGCCGTAGGCCAGCATCACCTCGCCATCGGTGGCGTGATCGAGGTCGAGCGCCTTGGTGAAGTCGGGCGTCTTGTCGCTGACCGGTCCGTCCATGCCGGCGAACACGACCTGCTTGGCGCCGGCCCGCACGCCCGCCATCTCCAGCACGGTCTTTAGCGGCACGCCGCGCCAGCGCGCATTGCCCATCGCGCCATTGGCGAGCTGGCCGCCGGCGACGCGCGGCTCCGAGAAGCCGCGGCTGTTGCCGGAGCATTGGTTGACCGCGACGATCTCCGCCGCCTTCATCTTGCGGATGTCCTTCAGCGACAGTTTCAGCGGCTTGTCGACCTTGCCCTTGACCTCGAGGGTGAACTTGTCAGGGTCGAGATCGTAGGGCAGGCCGGCGAGGTGGTAGCGGACGAAGAACGCATTATTCGGAGTGATTGGGCCGTCATTGAACACCGCGAACGGCGTTTCGAGCTGCGGCGGCCGGCTGGTCAAGCCGATCATCGGCCGCTTCTGCGGATATTTTACCAGCGGTCGCTCGCCATTGGCGAACGGAAGCGTGACGGTGTCGAGTGCCAGCGCCTTGGTGGAATTCAGTGTGGCCGCCATGGCGGCAAGGCCCGCTCCTTTGAGCAGGTCGCGTCGGTCGAACATCGAGGTCTCCTCCCGGAGCTTTTCGTTGGGTCGCGGTCATCACCGCAACACCTGCGCTCATCTGTCTCAACCGTTAGGTTGAAGTCAATTCGTGCTTTCGCAGCAAGCCCATGCCGTTGCGTTGCAGCAGGCCGGTGTTGCGCAATGACGAGAGTCGAGTCATCGCCACAGCGCCGGTGTGCTCCCTCGCCCCGCTTGCGGGGAGAGGGTTGGGGTGAGGGGGAGTCTCCGCGGGGGAGGTGAGAGTTGGCCTCGCGGAAACTCCCCCTCGCCCGGATTGCATCTGCGATGCAATCCGGCCCCGCACGCGGGGAGAGGCGAAGGTCTACGCCGCGACGCGCTCGCCGCCGGCGATGACGGCAGACAATGTCCTGGTGTCCGCAACCACCCGCACGACCATCGGCTCGTCGCGGCCGCGGATCGCGACCTCCTGCTTTGGCAGCGCATCCTCGTGAAGGCCGGCGGTGCGGCGGACCTCTTCGG
>DATCRS010000262.1:0-7136 GCA_036568845.1 Devosia sp.
GACATAGACAACACGTTCGTCGCCAAGGACCCCGAGCACAACAAGTACTGGTTCCTGCCCTCGAGCCTCGTCGCCTTCACGCTCAACCTCGAATCGCCCGACGAGAACAACAAGAAGGCGTTCAACGACGTGAACTTCCGCCGGGCGCTCAGCATGCTGATCGACCGGCAGACCATCATCGACATCGCCGGCTACGGCTATCCGCTGATCAACGAGGATCCCTCGATGCTGGGTCAGTACTACAAGGCCTACTCCAATCCGGAGGTGGCGGCGCAGTTCGGCAAGTACGGCAAGTTCGACAAGGATGCGGGCATAGCGCTGCTCGAGGAGTCCGGCTATGTCGACAAGGACGGCGACGGCTTCCGCGACAATCCCGACGGGACACCGATTGCCATCGACATCGAGATCCCGAACGGCTGGACCGACTGGATCGACGCGGTACAGATCGCCATCGAGACCCTCACTGAAGCTGGCCTCAACGTGAAGATGAGCACGCCGGAAGCAGCGGTGTGGACGCAGGACCTCATCGAGGGCAAGTTCTCGATGACCCTCAACGCGCTGGCGTCGGCGTTCAACCCCTACTTCCCCTATCGCCGCTCGTTCAATCCGGACGATTTCGGCAAGAGCCGCTTCACCGCGCCGCACTGGACCAACGAAGAGGTGATGACCTTGCTCGGCCAGTACTCGCAGACCAAGGATCCGGCCGAGCAGAAGGCGATCATGGACAAGATCCAGCTGATCGTCGCCGAAGCGATGCCGATGATCCCGGTCTACAACAGCCCGGCCTTCTACGAGTACAGCACCAAGCGGTTCACCGGCTGGGCCAATGCGGACGACCCCAAGTTTTCGCCGGTCGTCTCCAATGCCAACCCGGCGCGGCTGCTGCAGCTGCTCGACCTCGAGCCGGTAGCACAATAGCCTGACTAGGGAGTGCGCCGGCGCGGCGCACTCCCACCCGCCCGGCGTTCACCCCAGAGGATCAGAAGCACGCATGGCCTTTCTGCTGCGGCGCCTGGCGTTCTACCTTGCGGCCTTCCTCGCCGCGGCGACGATCAACTTCTTCCTGCCCCGCGTGATGCCGGGCGACCCGATCAAAATGATGTTCGCGAGCGCCGGCTCGGAACTCTCGCTCGACAATCTCAATGCGCTGAAGCTCACTTTCGGCTTCATCGACGCGCCGCTGGGCGAACAGTATCTGCGCTACCTGCAGAGCGTCTTCACCGGCGATCTCGGCCGCTCCATCAAGTACTTCCCGCTGCCCGTCACCGACCTGCTGTGGCGGGCCTTGGTCTGGACCGTGGGGCTCGTCGGTTCCGCCACCATCATCGGCTTTGCCATCGGCACGCTGCTCGGGGTCATGGCCGCCTGGCGGCGCGGCACGCTGCTGGATGTGATCGTCTCGTTGGCGGCGATCTTTTCGAGCTCGGTGCCGGCCGTTGTGGTGGCGCTGATCGCGCTCTTTACCTTCGGCTACACGCTGGGCTGGTTCCCCAGCGGCTACGCCGCCAACCCACTGCTCGATCCGGCGCTGAGCTGGGAATACATTTCGAGCGTCATCTACCACGGCACGCTGCCCATGCTGACGCTGGTGATCGTGCTGACGGGCGGCTTTGCCGTTACGATGCGCAACAACATGATCAACCTCTTGGGCGAAGACTACATCGTCATGGGGCGCGCCAAGGGCCTTTCCGACCGCCGGGTGATGCTCTGGTATGCGGCGCGCAACGCCCTCCTCCCCACGATGTCCAGCCTCGCCATCGCCATCGGCACGGTGCTCGGCGGATCGCTGGTGACCGAGGTGGTGTTCAACTATCCCGGGCTCGGTAACACGCTCTACCAGGCGATCCTGGCGCGCGATTATCCTGTGATCCAGGGGCAACTCCTCATCATGACCGCCGCCATGCTGGTCGCCAATTTCGTTGTCGATCTGAGCTACGTCCTGCTCGATCCGCGGCTCAAGAAGGCCTGAGCCATGTCCCTGTTCTCCCAGCTCGCCACCAACAAGAAGGCGCTGATCGGCATGGCGATCCTCGCCATTGTCATCCTGGTCGCCATCTTCGCGCCGCTGCTCACCGAATACAGTCCGGTGAAGCGCGTCGGGCGCCCGCATCAGGCGCCCTCGTGGGAGCACTGGCTGGGGACGACGCGGCTCGGCCACGACGTCTTCGCCCGCCTCGTCCATGGCGCGCGGGTGTCCTTGGCGGTGGGGTTCGGCGCGGGGTTCATTATCACCCTGATCGGCACGGTGCTCGGCATCATCGCCGGCTATAGGGGCGGCGTGATCGACGAGGTGATCAACTTCTTCACCAACATGGTGCTGGTGGTTCCCAACCTGCCGCTGCTCCTGGTGCTCGCCGCCTTCATCGGCCAGGCGAGCCCGGTGGTGATCGCCATCATCCTCGGCCTCACCTCATGGGCCTGGGGGGTGCGGGTGACGCGGGCCGAGACGCTCTCCATCCGCCAGAAGGATTTCGTGAAATCAGCCGAGATGCTGGGCGAGCCGAGCTGGCGTATCATGGCCTTCGAGATCTTTCCCAACCTCATCTCCATCGTCGGCATCAACTTCATCGGCAGCGTTATCTTTGCGGTGATCACCGAAGCGACTCTGGAGTTTTTGGGCCTGGGCGACCCCAACACGGTCTCCTGGGGCATCATGCTCTACAACGCGCAGAATTCCTCCGCGTTGTCGGTCGGCGCGTGGTGGGATCTACTCTCGCCCTGCGTCGCGCTGGCCGTGCTGGGGCTTGGTCTGGCGCTCATCAACTTCGCCATCGATGAGATCGCCAATCCGCGGCTCCGCACCGGCACGATGCTCAGCCGCTGGATTGGCCTCGTGCGCGCCGGTGAGGGCAAGCTGTGATGGAGCCGGTCCTCTCCATCCGCAACCTCTCGATCGACTATGTCGGCCGTAACGCCAACTTCCAGGCCGTCAAGAGCGTGAGCTTCGACATCGCGCCCGGTGAGTTCTTCGGCCTTGCCGGCGAATCCGGCTGCGGCAAGAGCACCATTGCCTTTGCGGTGAGTCGCCTGCACCGGCCGCCCGCATTGATCCGCAGAGGCAGCCAGATTCTTGTCGGCGGCCGCGATGTGCTGGCGCTCGACGAGCGTGAGCTGCGTCGCTTCCGCTGGAGCGAAGTGGCAATGGTGTTCCAGAGCGCGATGAACTCGCTCAACCCGGTGCTGACTATCGAGACGCAGTTCTACGACGTGCTGAAGACCCATGCCGGCATGTCGCGGGCTGAGGCGCGCGAACGCGCTGTCGAACTACTGAAGCTCGTCGATATTTCGCCGGACCGGCTCTCCGCCTATCCGCACCAATGCTCGGGCGGCATGCGGCAGCGTATCGTCATCGCCATCTGCCTGGCGCTCAGCCCAAAACTCCTCATCATGGATGAGCCGACGACGGCACTGGACGTCGTTGTGCAGCGCGAGATCCTCCTTCGCATCGATGCGCTGCGCAAGGAGCTCGGCTTTGCGGTGCTCTTCATCACCCACGACCTTGGCCTCATGGTGCAGGTGAGCGACCGCATCGGCATCATGCTCGAAGGTGAGCTGGTGGAGGTCAACGACGCCGAGACCATCTACCGTTCGCCGCAGCACGAGTACACCCGCCGCCTCTGGGCCTCGATGCCGCGGCTGCATGGCGAGCAGATCCGACAGGGTGCCGGCGCATGACCGACACGGACCCCATCCTCGCTCTCGACAACGTGTCGAAGGTCTTCGGCCGCGGCGACCGCTCGGTCTATGCGGCGCGGTCAATCTCGTTCGCGCTGAGGCCGGGCAGGACGCTGGCACTGGTCGGTGAATCCGGTTCGGGCAAGACGACGGCGGCCCGCCTCATCATGCGCGAGTACAAGCCCGACGCAGGCCAGCTGCTGTTCCGGGGCATGCCGATCGGCAGCAGCTCGGTCAGCAGCCTCAAGGCCTACCGCGCGGCGGTGCAGATGGTGTTTCAGGACCCGTTTTCGTCGCTCAACCCGGCGCACACGGTCCGCTACCACCTCGAGCGGCCGCTGCGGCTGCATCGGCCAGAGCTGAAGAGCGCCGAGCGGCGGGACGCCATCGACGAGTTGCTGACCCGCGTCCGCCTCGATCCGGCGCAGATGACGGCAAAATACCCGCATGAGCTGTCGGGCGGCCAGCGCCAGCGCATCAGCATCGCCCGCGCCCTCGCCGTTGATCCCGAAGTGATCGTCGCCGACGAGCCGACATCGATGCTCGACGTCTCGGTGCGGCTGGGCATCCTCAACCTCCTCAACGACATGAAGCGCCAGTTGGGCTTGGCCGTGCTCTACATCACCCACGACATCGCAACGGCCCGTTTCGTCGCCGAGGACATCATGGTGATGTATGCCGGTCAGATTGTCGAATGGGGCGACATGGAGAGCGTGCTGACCAACCCGCAGCACCCCTACACCCGCCTCCTGCTTTCGGCCGTGCCCGATCCCGACCGGCGCTTCGCGGCGGCAGCGTACGACCGCGAGCTCGGCCGCATCGACGTCATTCGCCGCCAATCCGCCCTGCCCCAATCGGAGGTTCGCGTGATAGCTCCCAACCACTTCATTCGCCCCATGCCGGCATAAGGTCTTGTCGCAGCAGGGCTGTCTCCCGAGAGGAGGCAACAGGAAGCGTAAACCACCACCCGCCGAGGGACCTAAGTCGCCATTTGCCGGCGACCTCAGGACCCGTTATTGATGGTTGGGGCCGCATACCCTCAGATCGGGTCCATGTGGCAGCGGCGAGCTTCTTTCGACAAGGCAGGTAATGGCTCACGGACACTCCAGGATCGGTGCGTGGGTTCGAACCGCGGTCGTATTTTCCGCGCTGGCCTTTGGCGCCTCCGTGGCACAAGCTGCCGAAACCTGGTCCGTTGACCGGGCCCGAGGCACGGTGTTTCAGCTTGTAGATGGCAAGTGGCGGGAATTGGACACGTCTGCGACGCTCGAGGGTCAGCAGGTCGTGCGCACCATGGCCGGCGGCCTGCTGAAAATGACCGTTGGCGACGCCACCGTCGAGCTGGCAGGCGGTACGGCCGTGCAGTTTGCAGGACGCAGCTTCAGCCAGTATTCCGGCCGCCTGACCCTGTCAGTCAGCGGAGCGCCGCTGGTGCTGTCCACCGGCGTCGTGAGCGCGAGCGTGAGTGGCGTCGTAACGGTGTCCTTCAACCAGGATGCGGTCCGTTATGAGGTCCGCGGCGGCAGCATCACGGTATTGGACTCGCTGCACGGCACGGAGGTGTCCATCGGCCGCGGCGACAGCATTCTCGTGTCGGCAAATGACGGTCTGCCCGTTGCCGACCTTGCGAGCGCGGCCAGCGCGAACAATGCTGGCGGAAACGGCAATGCTGCTGGCAACTCAGCGGCAAACGCCAACGCTGCGGCCGACGGCAACTCCGCCGGTGGCAACGGCGGAAACGGAAATGCCGGCGGGGGCAATGCCGGCGGAAACGGCGGCGGCAGCAGCAATGCCGGTGGGAGCGGCGGCGGCTCTGGCAATGGTAACGCCGGTGGCAACGGTGGCGGCAACGGCAACGCCGGTGGGAACGGCGGCGGCAACGGCAACGCCGGTGGGAACGGGGGAGGCAACGGCAACGCCGGAGGCAATGGGAACGGCAACGGCGGCCAATAGAGTATGGTGTCGCAAGAAACGAATAGTGAACCAGTTCCGCCTAGACTGGCCGCATGGAGATCGCCTCGAATAGCTCTGCCCCAATCCGGATCGCTTTCGTAGACGATCATCCGACACTGCTGCGCGGTATCGCCGGCCTGTTCGAAGACGATACTGCCTACGAGATCGTGGGCACCGGCACGACAGCCGAGGAAGCGATCGCGATCGCCACGGCCAATGCACCGGACATACTGACGCTGGACCTGTCCATGCCCGGCGATGTCTTTGCCGCGATCGCCACGATCGGGACCGCAGCACCCCATACCAAGGTCATCATCTTCACCGCCTTCGCGAATGTCGAAATGGCGCTGAAGGCGATCGATGCGGGGGCGCATGCGTTCGTGCTGAAGGGCCGGCCCTCGGAAGACCTGATCGCCGCGATTGCGGCGGTGCGGGCCGGCGAACTTTTCGTCTCCCCGGGGTTTTCGGCGAAGTTCATGGCCGGCTTCCGCAATCGCTCCCGGCGCGAACGCGAGCTCCGCTCGGCAAAGCTCAGTCCGCGAGAACAGCAAATCGTCGACTGTCTGCTGAAGGCGATGTCAAACAAGGAGATCGCAGCTGAGCTGGGCCTCAGCGAAAAGACCATCAAGCATTACATGACGAACCTCATGAACAAGCTGAAGGTTCGCAGCCGCGTCGAGGTCGTGCTGGCGGCAAAGTCGATGAGCGAAAGCTTCTCCGACGAGCCCAGCGACTAGCCGGACTGCCGCCCGGGCCCCGTCCCGAGCGGGATGGCTGCCCGCACCCGGGTGCGGGCGGGGCCAAGATCGACATCGAGTACGCCGCCCAGGGACTCCACCCGGAAGCGCATGCCCTTTAGCCCCAGCCGCGCATCGCCATGGCTCGCGCGAGGCACGCTTGGCTGGCCGTTATCGTTCTCGATACTGATCGTCAGGATTTGCTCCTCAACGGTCGCAGTGACCCGCTGGCCACGGCCGCCGCCGTGCCGAAACGCGTTGGTCAGCGCCTCCTGCACGACGCGGTAGGCGGCGATCTTGACCGCGAGGGTGGCGCCTTGGCCCAATCTGCCCAAGTGGCGGACGACGCGGGTACCGGTAAGATGCTCGTGCCGCTCCGCCGCCAGCAATATGGTCTGCCGCAGGCTCGCCTCCGAGAGCTCCGGCAACACCAAGCCGGTCGAGATGTTCCTGAGCTCGTGCATGGCCTCGGTGGCGAGCTCAATCGTCGGATCCAACCCCTGCTGCCCCGCATCGCGTGAGCGTGTCAGGCGCAAGATGATGAGCGTCAGGAGCTGAATCGGGCCATCGTGTATGTTGGTGCCGACCTGGGCGAGAAGGCTCTCGTTCGCCGAGTTTGCCGTCAATCGCAGCTCGTCTGCAGCAACGCGCAACCTTTCGTTCTCGGCCGCCAGCTGGCGCGAGGCCCAGAGGTTCCCGGCCAGCCTCACCCGCTGCCGCTCGATCGTGCGGCTGGCCGAGTTCACCAGCAGGTAGAGCACACCGACGACG
>DATCRS010000263.1:0-2809 GCA_036568845.1 Devosia sp.
GAGATACCCTGCCCATCGTCGGCAGCGACGATCCGCATCATAGTGCCGTGGCGGGTCGCCGAAAGAGCGAGCCGCGTCGCACCATGCTCGGCGGCGTTGCTGGCGAGATGGCCAAGGACGATAGCGAAGGCTTCCAGGGAAAGGGCGACAAGCGTTGTCGTGTCGCCGGAGCAGGCGATCGTGAGGCCTGGATGCTTCAATTGCAGGGCATCCGCCGCCTGCTGCAAGGTGACCCCCTTCGCATCGAGGGGGACATCGGCCCGCGCCAGGTCGCGGAGGCGCTCGAGCAGCGCCGCCAGCCGATCGACATCGGCGACGATGTGGGCGAGGAATCGCTTGCGGTCCTCGACGGACATCTCGGCTTCGAGCAGCAGCTCGGCCGAGCCGCGGATCGAGGTCAGCGGTGACTTGAGCTCGTGCGACACGTGCGCGGCAAAGGAGTTGACGTAGTCGGTGCGCTCGACGAGGCGCTGGGCGAGGTCGAGAAAGCTCTGGCTGAGCACCGCCAGCTCGCGCGTGCCATGGGCTTCGGGTGCGGTGATCGCCGTCCGGCCGCCGCGGCCGATCTCTTCGGTCCGGGCGATCAGCGCATCGATCGGTCCGGTGATCGTGCGGCTCAGGACCGCACCGATGACGAGGGTCAGCACCAGCGCCACGCCGAGCGCGATCACCTCGATCGGGCCGATCTGGCTGGCCATGCCGTCCAAAGCGCGGAACCAGATCACCACAGCAGTTGGCAGCGCCAGGACTGCGAGCAGTACGGCAAAAACGATCCAGCTCAGCGGCGGTCGCCATTTCTCCCGGACCCGCGGCGCCGCCATCAGCCCACATCGCCGAGCTTGAGGCCGACGCCATGCACCGTGGCGATCACCGAGGCGCAGCCGGCTTCGGCAAACTTCTGCCGGATGTTGCGCACATGGCTGTCGATCGTGCGATCGGCAACATAGGTGCCGGGGCCATAGGCCGCCTCCATCAGCTGCTCGCGGCTCATCACGGCCTCGGGCCGAGCCATCAGGGCACGCAGAATGGCGAATTCGAGGCCGGTCAACGTCACACCCGCGCCATCGAACTGCACGGCATGGGCCTCGGCGTCGAGCACCAACCGCCCACGCGATAGCTTTGGCCGCTCGCCCTTGCCGTTGGCGCGTTTGAGGATGACGTTGACCCGCGCCACCAGCTCGCGGGCTGAGAACGGCTTGGTGACATAGTCGTCGCCGCCGATCTCGAGGCCGAGCACGCGGTCGATCTCCTCGTCGCGGGCCGAAAGGAAGAGGATCGGGATATCCGAGGTCTTGCGGATCTGCCGGCAGACTTCGAGCCCATCCATTTCCGGCATGCCGATATCGAGGACGACCAGATCGACGCCACCGCGCCGCACGGTCTGCAACGCCTCCGCGCCGTTGCGGGCCGTAACGGTCGCCATGCAGGCGCGCTCGAGCGCGAAGCAGATCACTTCGCGGATATGCGGCTCATCGTCGGCAACGAGGATGCGATGCGGCATCGGGGCTCACTCATGGGACACCTCGTTGATAACGCGCTCCTCGAGCGATGCAAATTCCGGAGCCGCGCGCAGAAAGTCGCGCAAGCGCTGGTTGCGAAAGCTCCAGCTGCGCCAGTCGGTCGACTGGGCAAGGAATGCCTCCGCCAGGTTGCTGGCGAGGAGGCGGAACTCGCGCAGCTCGTCCTCGGTTCTTCCGCGGGCGTTCTCGACATAGTGCATCAGGGCCGGGATGGCGGCGGGACCGAGACCGTCGAGGTAGTAGGCGTCGACCGGCTGGCCCTCGCCGCCGAGCTCGCGGCTGTTCTCGACATTGAAGCGGGCGATCAGCGCCGAAAAATCGATGAAGGCGCAGCCGTAGAGCACGATGCCGAGCGCCACGAGGTTGCTGGTAACTAGCCACTTGTTGGAGCGGGCGCCCTGAATTTTCCAGAGAATGAGCATGAGGCCGATTGCAACCAGGCCCATCCAGATACCCGCGGCGAGCCGCAACTCGGTGAGGGAATAGACTTCGACATAGAGGTCGAGCCGCAGGATCGAGGAGATGACCAGCAGCACGTTCTGGCCGATCCACAGGTAGACCAGCGTGCGGATCAGTGGCGACGCTTCGGCCGCCCCGCCCTTCCGCATCGCAGCGAGGACGAAGCCGGCCGCGAGGAACGCCGTGACGATCAGCGGATAAGCGCCGCGATGGGCGTAGTCGGCATAGGTCATGCCGTCGGGGAGCCGGACGCCGCCCCAGAGGTAGAGGATGTCCAGCGCCGTCTGGACGGCGAACAGCGCATTGAAGACGACGAGCGAGCGGAGAATGGCGGCACGCCCGAAGATCAGGCTTTCGGCCCTCGGCCGCACCGGCCCCTGCGCCATCGGGGCGTTCGTCCATGGCAGCAGTTTCGGCCGCAGCAGCGGCCAGACCATCACCGCAACGACACCCCAGAGCGCGATGCGCAGCGGATCGAGCACCTTGTCTAGGCTGTCGAGGCGAATGGCATTCAGCACGTTCTCGATCAGCGGGTTGGCGGAGGCGAAAAGGAGGAGGAAGGCGGCGGCAAAGGCGATTGGCATGATCCAGGCGAGCAGCGACCGCGCGACCCGGCCACCCAGTCCCTTGCCGGTGCCTTCCGCGAGGAAGCGGAACGTGTCGCCGACGAGGCGGAACGGAGCCAGCGTGCCGAAACGCGCGACGATGCCGCTTAGGTCCTCATAGGCACGCGGCAGGCGCTTCGAAGCGGCGAGCGCGAGGAAGCTGAGGCCGACAAGGCCGGACAGAAAACTCAGCCAGCTCAGGGCCTCAAACAGAGGCAGCAAGCC
>DATCRS010000264.1:0-9669 GCA_036568845.1 Devosia sp.
GATGCTCGATGCCTGCCCAGGCGATCATGGCGGCGTTGTCGGTGCAAAGGGCGTGCGGCGGCGCGACGAAGCGAAAATTGCTCCTGGCGCATCGCGCCTCGAGCGCCGCTCGGATCTGCCGGTTGGCCGCGACGCCGCCGGCAACCACCAACGTCGCACCCGGCCCCAGCCGCTCCAGCGCCTGCGCGGCCCGCACCCGCACAACCTCGGCGACGGCGGCCTGGAAGCTGGCGCAGATGTCGGCGACATCCTGATCGGATAGCGGTGCAATCTCCTCGGCCGCCAGCCTCACCGCCGTCTTCAGCCCCGAAAACGAGAAATCCAGCGTCTTTTCCTTGAGCAGCGGCCGCGGAAACCGGAAGCGTGCCGGATCACCGTCCAGCGCCATGCGCTCGACATGCGGTCCGCCCGGCACCCCGAGGCCGAGCAGTTTTGCCACCTTGTCGAACGCCTCGCCCAGCGCGTCGTCTATGGTGGTGCCCCAGCGCTCGTACTTGCCGACACCTTTGACCAGCACGAACTGGCTGTGCCCGCCCGAAACCAGCAGCATGAGATAAGGGAAGGAAATGCCGTCGGTGAGCCGCGCCGTCAGCGCATGCGCCTCGAGATGGTTGACCGCCACCAGCGGCTTGCCCAACGCCGCGGCCAGCGCCTTGCCCGTCGTCAGCCCCACCAGAACGCCGCCGATCAACCCCGGCCCGGCCGTCGCCGCAATGGCGTCGATCTCATCGAGCGTCACGCCTGCTTCGGCCGCCGCCTTGGCGATGATGCCGTCGAGGTGACTCACATGGCTGCGAGCCGCCAGTTCCGGCACCACGCCGCCATAGGCCGCATGCTCGTCGAGCTGGCTGCGCACGATGTTTGAGAGGATCGTCGCCTCGCCGGCAGCATCGCGCTCGACCACGGCGGCTGCCGTTTCGTCGCAGCTTGTCTCGATGCCGAGAACTTTCATGTGACCTTCATCCGCCTTGCCGGGGTACCGATCGTGGTCTAAGCCACGCCCGTCGCCCGCGCCTTGAGCTATAGAGGACGAGACGAGATTGCAATCTACCACCCCCTTCCTCCGCATTGGTACGCGCGGCTCGCCGCTGGCCCTCGCCCAGGCAAACCTCGTCGCGCGGCTGCTTTCCGAGCGCCACGGCGTGTCGGTCGAGGACATCGCCATCCGCGTCATCACCACGACCGGCGACCGCCTCACCGACCGGCCGCTGAGCGAGGCCGGCGGTAAGGGGCTCTTCTCCAAGGAGATCGAAGCCGCCATCGAGGCCGGCGAGGTGGATCTCGGTGTGCATTCGTCCAAGGACATGGCGACAGTGCTGCCCGAGGGCCTCGTCCTTTCCACCTTCCTGCAGCGCGAGGACGTGCGCGACGGCTTCGTCTCGCTGCAATATGCCAGCCTCGCCGAGATGCCGGCTGGTGCGAAACTGGGCACTTCCTCGATCCGCCGCGCCGCACAGATGCTGCGGGAGCGCCCTGACCTCGAAATCGTGCCGTTCCGCGGCAATGTCGACACCAGGCTCGGCAAACTCGAGCAAGGCATCGCCGACGCCACGCTTCTGGCTGCTGCCGGCCTCAATCGGCTGGGCAAGTCGAGCCACATCCGCGCCTATATCGATCCTCGCCGCTTTCCGCCCGCTCCGGCGCAAGGCGCCATCGGACTCGAGCATCGGGTGAATGACGCGCGCACCTCTGCCCTCGTCGCCCCGCTCAACCACGGTCCGACAGCGACTGCGATCGCGGCCGAACGGGCGCTGCTCGCCGAGCTCGACGGCTCCTGCCGAACCCCGATCGGTGCATTTACCGATTTGAATGAAAGCTCGTGCACGTTGCACGGCGAGATCCTCTCCCCCGATGGGGTTCAGGCCTTTGCTGCCAGCCTCACGGGAACGCCGGGCGAGGCTCAGGAATTGGGCAGCGAACTGGGCCGGCAACTGCGGGCGGCGGCCGGTTCGGATTTCATGAAACGCTTCGGAGACTAGACTCTTTTGGTACGCATGCTCGTGACCCGGCCAGAACCTGACGCGAGCGACACCGCCGCGCGTCTGGCCGCCATCGACATTGAAGCGGCCACCTGCCCCCTGCTCCGCCATGAGACGCTCTCGACCAGCCTGCCCGACGCCGACGGCTTCGGCGGCCTGGCGATCACCAGCGCCAATGCCCTGCGGGCGCTGGATGAGCGTGGTGCGCTCGACCCCTTCCGGAAATTGCCGGTCTACACGGTCGGCAACCGCACCGCAGAGGTCGCAAAGGAGATGGGCTTCTCCTTCGTCCAGAGCGCCGGGGGCTCGCTGGGCGATCTCGTCGACCTCCTGGCCCATTCCGGCATCAAGGGGCCGATCTTTTATCCTGCCGGCCGCGACCAGTCCGGTGACCTCGCCAAGTCTCTCGCACCCTTCGGGCTGATGGTGATCGCCGCGCAGGTCTACGCCATGAACGCCATCGACGAGCTGCCCGCGCAGATCATCGGCGAGATCGAGGACAGCAGCATCGATGCCGCCTTGTTCTATTCCCGCCGTACGGCCGAGACTTTCGTCCGCCTGGCCGAAGGGCATCTGAGCCGTCTCGCCAGGCTGGAGCTTGGCATGCTTTGCCTGTCCGAGACCGTTGCCGAACCGCTGGTCAGTGCCCATTTCGTCCGCGTCGGTCTGGCCGACTACCCCAGCGAGGAGGCGATGATGGCCCTTGCCTTGTCTTTTGCCCGCGATCACAACGCGTCATGATGTCCGGAATCGAGGTAACGCTGCATGGCTGAGCGCAAATCGGGGCCCGTGAAGCCGCCGGTCATCGATCTCAAGGCCCGCGACGCTTCGGCCGCGGTGGCAAAGCCCACGGCCAAGGCGGCTGAAAAGCCAGCCGAGAAGGCGGTCAAGCCCGAGTCCAAGCCGGATCAAGCCCCGGTCGTCGAGACCACGACGGAGACGGTGACGGTCAAGGAAACGGTGGAAGCCCCTAAGCCCAAGGCCACCGAGCCCAAAGCGGAACCTGCCGAAGCCAAGGCGGAAGCCGCTGAACCAACACCCGAACCGGTGCGCCCGACGCCGACCCCTCCGACGCCGCCCACGCCACCGCCGGTCCGGCAGGCCAAGCTCGCCATGCCGTGGAGCGCCATCTCGATTGCTGCCATCGCGGGCGCCCTGCTGGGCACGGCGCTGACCTACACCCTGGTCAACCTCGTGCCGCTGCCATCCGCTGCCCCGGTCATCGAGGATCCGGCCGAACGCCTCAGTGATCTCGATGGCCGCCTCGGGGCCCTCGAAGACCGCGTCCCGGCGCTCGAAGAGAGCAGCATGAAGACCCAGGTGAGCCTCGATGCCACCATCACCCAGCTCGACACCGGCCTCGGCGACCTTCGGACCGCCCTTTCCGGGCTGGAGACCCGCATCTCCGAGGTTCAGTCCTCCATCCCGGCCGCGGCCGAACCGGTCGATCTCGGTCCCATCACCGCCCAGCTCGACACACTGGAATCCCGCGTGACGGCCATTGCTGCCGGTGCCTCGTCCGCCGATGCTGCTGTGCTGGCCGAAAATCTTACCGCCATGGAAGCCAGCATCGCCGCGCTTACCACCCGGCTCGATGCCGCCGACGCTCGCCTTGCCGAAATCGACAATCTCCGCGGCGAGCTCGAGACCGCCAAGGCGGCCATCGCTGCGCAAACCCAGACCCTGGGTGGCGCCGATATCGGTCCGGCCGTGAAACTGCCACTGATCCTTTCCGGCCTCGAAACCGCCCTTGCCACCGGCCGCCCCTATGGCGCCGAACTGCAGAGCCTCAAGACCCTGCTGCCCGATCTCGCCGTGCCGGCGTCTGTCGAGGCCGCCGCAGCCACGGGCCTGCCGCGTGCCGACACCTTGGCCGCCGATTTCCGCGCCAACGTGCCCGCTATCCTCGCCGGACGCACTGCGGAGAGCACCGGTGACTGGGGTCAGGACGCCATCGAGTGGGCCAAGGCCCTGCTCGCCTTCCGTCCGGCCGGCGAGCTCGAGGGCGATGCGCCTGAAGCGATTGTTTCCCGTCTCGAGGCTGCCGTCGAGCGGCACGACTTCGTCGCCGCCGCCGCCCTGCTCGATCAACTCCCCGAGCCCATGCAGGCCGCGGCCGGGGACACCGGCACCGCGATCCGCGCCCATGCCAGTGCGGCCGGCTTCGTGGCGAGCCTCAGGGCGCAGGCGCTGGGCTCCGTGGCGGAGGCCTCTCAGTGATCCGTCTCGCCTATTGGATCGTCATCAGCCTCCTCATCACGGCCGGCATCGCCTGGCTGGCGAGCCTCCCCGGCACGCTCACCGTCGAGCTCCTCGGCATGCGGCTGCAGCCGCGGCTCGGCGTCGCCGCCTTCGTCATCCTCGGCGCCATCATCGTCATCATCCTGCTCTGGGGCCTCGTCCGCCGCATCATCGCCGCCCCCTACTACCTCGCCCGCCGTTCGCGCGAGCGGCGGAAGGACCTCGCCTTCACCGCCCTTTCCGATGGCTTCATCGCGCTCCAGGCCGGCGACGCCGCCAAGGCGCGCCTCCTCGCCCGCGAGGCCCGCGCCAACCTGCCGCAAAACGCTGCGGCGCAGCTGCTCGAAGCCCGCGCCGATCTCGCTTTGGGCGACATGCACTCCGCCCGCGAGCATTACCGCGCGCTGATCACCAACAAGAAGACCGCCCTCGCCGCCCTCTCCGGCCTCTACGACCAGGCCCGCGCCCAGGGCCGCACCGAGGCGGCCCTGACCTTCGCCCAGAAGGCGACCGAGATCGCGCCTTACGCCCCCTGGGCCAACGAGGCCGTGTTCGAGGACCTCACGCGAAAGGGCCTCTGGGCCGAAGCCGCCGAAATGGTCGCAGCCGAACCTGCAGTGACCCGCGAGGAGCGGATGCGCAAGCGCCGCCGCCAGGCCGTCGTCGCCACCGCCCGCGCCCAGCTCGCCGAAAGCACCGACCAGCTCGCTGCGCTCGACCATGCCCTGGCCGCCCTGAAGCTCGTGGCCGACTTCGTACCTGCCGCGCTGATCGCGGCCCGCATCTACATCAACCGCGGCGACAGCCGGAAAGCGATGAGCCTGCTCCGCCGCGTCTGGCGCGCCACCTCGCACCCCGATATCGCCCTGCTTTTTGCCAATGCCGTCCCGGGCACCTCGGCCGTCGACCGGCTGCGCCGCATGCGCGAGCTCGTCGACACCCCGCCACAGAACCGGCCCGCCGCCATGGTGCTCGCCCGCGCCGCCATCGATGCCTATGACTGGGATACCGCCCGCACTGCGCTTGCCGCCTATGCCTCGGCCAACCCCAGCCAGTCGGTCTGTCTGATGATGGCCGAGATCGAGGAAGGCCAGAGCGCTGACCAGGGTAAGGCCCGCGAATGGGTGAACCGCGCCGTTCGGGCGCCGCGCGATCCGGTCTGGACCGCCGACGGCATTACAGCCGAGGAATGGGAGCCCGTCTCCCCCGTTACCGGCAAGCTCGACGCCTTCGAGTGGCGCGTGCCGACCAGCGCTGTCGCCACTCGCGTCACCGAGACTCCTGGCCCGGCGCCGGCCAAGCCCGCCCCCGAAGCGCCGCTCGCCTTGCCCGACGCCTGACCCCCTTGCACCGGCGCAATCGCGCCAGTAAAAGACCCGCGTCGCGAGGCCCCGGCCCGCGCGGCGCCGCAGTAGCTCAGTTGGTAGAGCACGTCATTCGTAATGATGGGGTCGGGGGTTCGAGTCCCTTCTGCGGCACCATAAACCTAAGTCCGACACGGAAATCTGATCGTTGCGGCTATGCAACCGCACAGCCGTGGCCGCCGTTGCTTTCTCCAAATCGCGTGCCGACGCAACATTGGAGACAGCATCATGCACAAGCGCGACCTCGATCGTCTGCTGGAAAAAGCCGTAGCCGACGCCCTGGGCCTCAGCCTGCCACCTGTGGCGAACATCCACCACCGTGCCCACGGCAAGCCGCACCGCACCTATGCCCGCAAATACCCCAAGCCGCTGGTGATCACCACGCGCCACGAACGCGTCCCCCACCACGCCCATGGGTGACGAGACTGCGGATCGACCCCTAGACCGTTTCGGCCTCGAGCTGCGCTTCGCGCACCGTTGGCTTCACTAGCGTGAGGTGTGCCCGTCCGGTCTTGCCGAACAGCCGATGCCGTTCCTCGGCCGTCGACCTGAAGAAGGGATAGCGGCGGAGGAAGTTGTCCCAGTCCGACAGCAGGTCGCAGACATATAGGACCATAGGAAAAGTGAGGCCGTGATAATAGCGCGGCTCGCTCATCGCCACCGACCGGAAGATGCGCCGGTAGAAGGCGCCGTGCTCTGGCCGCACTGACGAGAGGCAGTACTTGACGCCGAAATGCTGGATCGCCATGACGCCGACCCGGAGCGTAAGAAACGGCAGTGCCGGATAAGCAAGGCTGGCCTCATAGTCGGCAGTAAAGCGACCGGGATCGAGGATCGTTACCCCGCTGTCCAGCATCGGGTCGAGAATGTCCGGGAACACCGAATGGCTTGGTGAGTTCCGATAGGCGGGCGTAAGGTAATGGAAGCGCAGCGAGCTAACCAGCTCGCCATCCATATAGACGCCGAAGCAGTGTGAGTTCGGCAGCTCGTCAAACTCGTCCCGAACCACTTGCTGGCTGTTTATCGGCACCGACTCTTCGCGCCGGTATGCTTCGTAACGCAGACGATAGACTGGATCGAACTGGTCTTCGACGCTGACGCGGCGATACTCCACTCTGTCGAGTAGTTCAATTAGTGTACCTGCAAATTTGGACACACCTTCATTACTCTGCAAAGTGGACGCCGCACTCATTACAGGAAAACCTCATAAACGCAGGCAGGACTTTAACCTTTCGTTAGGCATATTTGAATTGCTAAAATTGCATGAGGCCCGCCGCCCATCGACAGAGGCCTCAAATTTTCAGGAATTTGTGGTCTGGAATCAGCGCGTTAGAGCGAATTAACCATCTTACGAGTTGCCACGGGCTCAGCCGTGCGCGCCATGCGGGCAATGAGCTCTGACACATCGCGGCTCGGAAGCGGCACGCCGAACAGATAGCCCTGAATCTGGTCGACTTTGGTGTGCTTGAGGATCAGGTCGAGCTGCTCCTCGGTCTCCACCCCTTCGGCGGTGACCGCAAGATTGATGTCCTTGCCGAGCTGGGCGACGTTCTGCAGCAGCTTGAGCGACCGCGAGTTGTCGACGATGTCCATGACGAAGCTGCGGTCGATCTTGAGCTTCGAGAACGGTAGCGCGTGCAGATAGCTCAGCGAGGAGTAGCCGGTGCCGAAATCGTCGAGCGCAATGCCGACACCTTCGGCGGCGAGGCCCGAGAGGATGCGCGTCGCCGCTTCCTTCTCTTCGATGAGGGCGGTCTCGGTGACTTCCACCTCCAGCCGCCGCGGCTCCAGACCGCTGCTCTTGAGGGCATTGGCGACCATTTGGTGGACATCGGCTTGACGGAAGTCACGTGCCGAAACGTTGACCGACACGCAGACATCACTCGGCCAGTTGCGGCATTCGGCAGCCGCCGACTTGAGCACCCAGGCCGTGATATCGGAGATGAGGCCGCTCTCTTCCGCGATGGGAATGAAGAGCGATGGCGGGATCGAGCCCAACTCGGGATGATTCCAGCGGGCCAGCGCCTCGCAGCTCACCACCCGGCGGGTCCGGATATCGACGATCGGCTGGAATGCCAGCGACAGTGTGCCGGCCGCCACCGCCAGCTTCAGTTCGCCCTTGAGGCGCTGGCGGTAGCGGTAGTTGGTGTCCATCTCGTCGCGGAACACCTGGCTCTGCGACTTGCCGTTGCCCTTGGCCTTGTAGAGCGCCAGATCCGCCTTGGTCATCAACGCGTCGAGGTCGTCGTTCGGGTCGCGCGAGATCACGACGCCGATCGATACATTGGTCGAGAACACCTCGCCCATGACGCTGAACGGCGCCTTGAAGGCGGCAAGAATAGCGGCAACGTCCGCCTCGATCTCGCTCTCGCTGAGCGGCCCGCCGCGATAGACGATGAACTCGTCGCCGCCCAGCCGGGCCAGCAGCGTGTCGCGGCCCAAAGTCGCTCCAATGCGCTCTGCCGTTTCCACCAGCACGCGGTCGCCGATCAGATGGCCCATCGTGTCGTTGACATGCTTGAAGTCGTCAATGTCGACGATCATCAGCGCCGCCCCGTCGTCTGCGCGGTGCGCCTTGCTGCGCTCGAGGCTGTCCGCGGCCTGCTCGGCGAAGTAGGCGCGGTTGGGCAGCCCGGTAAGCGCATCGTAGTGCGCCATGAAGTTGATCCGTTCTTCGGCCTTCACACGCGCGGTGATGTCTTCGAAAAGGAGAACAGTGCTGCCCTGCGTGTCGCTGGCGCTGACCGTCACCTCGCAATACTGATTGCCGGGAAGATGCAGCAGCACCTTGCCCGCGCCGGCCTCGACGGTCTGCAGCAGGTGGGCCGCCGATTGCTGCGAGATTGTGCCGCGCGCCGCAGCCGCCGAAATCAGCGCTGCAAACGGCCGGCCGTTCCAGGAGCCGCCGGCAAAACTTTCGAACACCGCTTCGGCCTGGTCGTTGGCGACCGTAACGAGCCTGCTCTGGTCGAGCATGCAGAGCCCGTGCTGCATGGTCTCGAGCGCGGTGTCGAGCTCGCCGGCGAGCCGGTTGGCTTCGACGCGGCTGTGGACAGCGTTGAGCAGAATGCCGCGAACATCGCGCGCCAGCGACCGGAACGACGCCAGCATCGGCAGCATCACCGCGGCCAGAAACCAATGGTAGCCGCCGCCGCGGAGGATGAGCCCGGCCGAGATCATGCTGAGTGCGATCGCCAGTTGTACGGTGAGCAAGCGGTCGAGACCGAAATTGCGCATCACGATGCCAACCATCAGGGCGATGGTAATGACAAGGCTGATGAGCTCGGCGATCGGATCGTTGACAAAGACCAGGCTGGCAAAGCACCAGGCCCCGCTCATGAAGGCGAACAGGGCACCGCCGTAGGTGGCGCGCACTTCCCAGCGTGCAGCCGCGTCGACATCGGTGGAGTCGACCTTGGCCCGGATGAACGCGGCCATGTCGAAATAGCGATAGACCGTGACCAGCACAAAGCCACCGGTCACCGCCCACAGGATCGGTGAACCTGTCTTCAGCGCCGTCGCCGCCACGGCAAGGACAGCGACCACAGCGCCCATGACCATCGCGCGCCGGTCTGTGTAGACAGACTTGACGGTAGAGACGTAGTCGATGGCCGGCATTGATTTCCGAGCGGACGCGAGCACGTAGTTATCTCCGGACCTTAGTCGGGAGTGGTAACCCGACCGGAGTTAAGAGGGTTTGAACCGCTTCGGGCGGCGCCGGAATCTCTGTCCGGTGGTGAATGAAGGCTTAAGTCGCCGGTAACTCAGCCGAGCTGTTTCGTCATCGGATAGCCGGGCACATTGTGGCCCAGCACCGGCGTCCCCGCATCTTGCCACCCCCGGCCGCGATAGAAGGCGTGCGCCGTTTGCGTGCTGGTCAGATTGCCCACCACCGTGCCACGCTCGCGCATCGCCGCCTCGAGGCCGGCGAGCAGAGCCGAGCTCACGCCACGGAAGCGAAAAGCGGGGGAGACGTAGTTGAGGCCGATTTCATCGGGCCGGTTGAGCGAGCCGACCGCCGCCACCTCGCCGTCGACGGTCGCCACCAGCATGAGAAGATCGGGGTGCTCCACCCAGCGCGCGAC
>DATCRS010000265.1:0-3388 GCA_036568845.1 Devosia sp.
CACTTACACGATGCAGTTTGAGCGTTACGAGGAGGTGCCCGGCAACATCGCCGAAGAAATCGTCGAGCACCGCTCGGGAGAACCGGTGGGGGCGACTTAACGGGTCCAACCGCGAGCCGGCGCTGCATCTGGCTATATTTCCCAGGTTCGCCCGCAGGCAGGGAAAAAGTCCCTGCCAGGCATTGCCCAAAGAACTCAATCACTTAAACCAGACAGAAACAACGACCTTCGAAAGGGCAAACGGAAGAGATGGCCAAGGAGAAATTCGAGCGCGATAAGCCGCATGTGAACGTCGGCACCATCGGTCACATCGACCATGGCAAGACGACGCTAACGGCCGCGATCACCAAAACTCTCTCGACCGTGGGCGGAGCCGAAGCGCAGTCCTTCGAGGAGATCGACAACGCTCCCGAGGAGAAGGAACGCGGCATCACGATCGCGACCTCCCACGTCGAGTACCAGACCGACAACCGGCATTACGCCCACGTCGACTGCCCGGGCCACGCCGACTACGTCAAGAACATGATCACCGGCGCCGCGCAGATGGACGGCGCGATCCTGGTCGTGTCCGCCGCCGACGGCGTCATGCCCCAGACCCGCGAGCACATCCTGCTCGCCCGTCAGGTGAACGTGCCGTACGTCGTCGTCTTCCTCAACAAAATCGACATGGTCGATGACGAGGAACTCGTCGAGCTCGTCGAAGAGGAGGTCAAGGACCTGCTCAACGAGTACGACTTCCCGGGCGAAGAGACCCCGATCATCAAAGGCTCGGCGCTGAAGGCGCTGGAAGGCGACGAGGAGGCCCAGAAAGCCGTCTTCGAGCTGGCCGCGGCGCTCGACTCCTACATCCCGGAGCCGGTCCGCGAGCTCGACAAACCCTTCCTGATGCCGATCGAGGACATCTTCTCGATCACCGGCCGCGGCACCGTCGCCACCGGTCGTATCGAGCAGGGCGTCGTCAACACCGGCGACGAGGTCGAAATCGTCGGCATCCACCCGGAGACGAGCAAAACCACCGTCACCGGCGTCGAGATGTTCCGCAAGCTCCTCGACGAGGGCCAGGCGGGCGACAACATCGGCGCGCTGCTGCGCGGCACCAAGCGCGAGGACATCGAGCGCGGCCAGGTTCTCTGCAAACCGGGTTCGATCACCCCGCACACCAAGTTCAAAGCCGAGGTCTACTGCCTGAAGAAGGAGGAGGGTGGTCGCCACACTCCGTTCTTCTCCGGCTACCGTCCTCAGTTCTACTTCCGGACCACCGACGTGACCGGGATCGCCAACCTGCCCGAGGGCACGGAGATGGTGATGCCGGGCGACAACGTCGAGATGACGATCGAGCTGATCCAGCCGATCGCCATGGACCAGGGTCTCCGGTTCGCCATCCGCGAGGGTGGCCGCACCGTCGGCTCCGGCGTCGTTTCCGAGGTCGTCGAGTAACGACCTCGCTGTAAGCGGGGCGGGTTCGTGACACCCGCCTCGCGCCCTTCGGGGCGAACTTCAAAACTGCAAGGACATACGACCGGGGCGGCGCCCCATAAGCAAGGGGCCCCGCCCTCTTTGCGCCTCAAGACCGAGACGAGAAGAAAGAAATCCAGTGGCAGCCATAGCGGCACAGAAAATTCGAATCAGGCTGAAGGCCTACGACCATGACGCGATCGATCGCGCGGCGCGCGAGATCGTCGAGACGGCCGAGCGCACCGGCGCCACCGTGTCCGGTCCCGTGCCCCTGCCGACGGAGAAAAACGTCTACTGCGTGATCCGCTCCCCGTTCAAGGACAAGGACTCGCGCGAGCACTTCGAGATCCGCACGCACAAGCGTCTGATCGACATCCTGCAGCCCTCGCCGAAAACGGTCGACTCGCTCCAGCGCCTCGACTCGCTCCCCGCCGGCGTCGACATCGAGATTCGTCTCTAGGTGATCTGATGGCGGCGATCCTCGGCAAAAAGCTCGGCATGACCCAGGTCTTCCAGGAGGACGGCACCCTGCTGCCCGTCACCGTGATCGAAGCCGGTCCCTGCAAAGTCACCGCGGTCCGCGAGACCGAGCGCGACGGCTACCAGGCCGTCCAGCTCGCCTTCGGCGCGGTCAAGCAGGGCAAGCTCTCGAAGCCGGAGGAAGGCCACCTGAAAAAGGCGGGCGCCCCGCCGCTCCGCCACCTGGTGGAGTTCCGCAACGAGGACCTCGGCGGCGAGGAGTCGCCGAAGATCGGTGACGACGTCACCGTCGCGGGCTTCGAGGCCGGCCAGAAGGTGAAAGTCGCCGGCATCACGATCGGCAAGGGCTTCCAGGGCGGGATCAAGAAACACAACTTCAGCCGCGGTCCGGTGACCCACGGTTCGCACAACGTGCGCGCCCCGGGTTCGATCGGCGCCAGCGCCTTCCCGGCCCGCGTCTTCAAAGGGATGCGGATGCCTGGCCAGATGGGCTCCAAACGGCGCACCCAGCGCGGCCTCGAGATCGCCTCGATCGACGCCGACCGCAACCTGCTGCTGATCAAGGGCTCCGTTCCCGGCGCCAAGAACTCGATCGTCGAGGTACGGACCGATGCCTAAAGCTGCCGTGATCGGCAAAACGACCAAAGCCGACCTGCCCGACGCGCTCTTCGCCGAGCCGTTCCACCAGTCGCTGGTGCACGAGTCGGCGCGCGCCGACCTCGCCTCGCGGCGTCGCGGCACCGCCTCGACGCTGACCCGCGGCGAGGTCGCCTTCACCACCGCCAAGGCCTGGCGGCAGAAGGGGACCGGCCGTGCCCGCGTCGGCTCGCTCGGCGTGCCGAACCGCTTCGGCGGCGGCGTCGCCTTCGGCCCGAAGCCGCGTCACTACACGGTCAAGGTCAACCGCAAAGCGCGCCGTCGGGCGATGCGCTCGGCCCTCTCGGTGCACGCCGAGCGCGGCTCGGTCGCGATCTTGAACGCCGCCGACTTCGACACTCCGTCGACCAAGTCGGCCGCCCAGGCGCTGGCCAAATGGGGCGCCAAGAACCCGGTCGTGATCATCCTCACGGCCGACGAGACCGGCGCGATGAAGAGCTTCCGCAACATCCCCCGCACCACGGTGCTCGAGGTCGGAGCCACCGGCGTCGCCGACGTGATCGGCGCCGCCGCGATCGTCATCTCGGAGACCGCGCTGAAGTCGTTCGAAGAGCGGCTCGGCGGCGGGACCAAAGAGGAGGCGACGGCCTGATGGACGCGCGCACGATCCTCATCCGCCCGGTGATCTCGGAGAAGTCCTACGCGCTGATCGCCGAGGGCAAGTACACCTTCCGCGTCGACGACCGCGCCCACAAGACCCAGATCGCGCAGGCGATCGAAGAGATCTTCGACGTCAAGGTGGCCGCCGTGCGCACCTCCAAGGTGCGCGCCAAGCCCAAGCGCCGGGGCCTGCACC
>DATCRS010000266.1:0-11699 GCA_036568845.1 Devosia sp.
GTCGGATCATGGATCTGTAAGAAGAACTCGAGCAGCTTGCGGAAGCTGGTCTCGGCCGGATCGAAGACAATCTCCACCGCCTCGGCATGCGTGCCATGATTGCGGTAGGTGGCGTTGGGCACATCGCCGCCCGAATAGCCCACGCGGGTGGAGATGACGCCGGGCTGGCGCCGGATCAAATCCTGCGCACCCCAAAAGCAGCCGCCGGCAAGGATTGCGCGCTCGGTAGCCATATAGTCCTCCAATGGTTGGAATGACGCAAATATAGGCATCCAAGGCACGCTTTACGAGACGGAGCATTCTCACGGTGGAGTGAGGAGCAGAAAAAAGGGCCGGTGCGCGGAGCACCGGCCGAAAGACCCAACGGGGCAGCGGGTCAGGAGGGGGTCAGTATTTGCGGAGCAGGCCCACGAGCCGGCCCTGCACCTTCACCCGGTCGGGCGGGAAGATGCGCGTTTCGTAGGACGGGTTGGCGGCTTCGAGCGCCACCGAATTGCCCCTGCGCCGGAGGCGCTTCAGGGTCGCTTCCTCGTCGTCGACCAGCGCCACGACGATCTCGCCGGTCGAGGCGCTATCCTGCTTCTTGATGAGCACGGTATCGCCATCGAAAATGCCGGCCTCGATCATCGAGTCGCCGCGCACTTCCAGCGCAAAATGCTCACCGGCGCCCAGCATCTCTGGAGGGACGCTGATGGTGTGGCTGTGGGTCTGGATCGCTTCGATCGGCGTACCGGCCGCGATCCGCCCCATCACCGGGATGGAGACGGCGCGTCCAATCTCGGAAGCCGGGATGGGGGCCGAGGTGTTGGTGCGCGGCGGCACCGTGGCGACGCGCCCGAGATTGCCGTCGATGACGTTGGGCTCGAACCGTGCCTTGCGGCCGCCGAGCGAGGGGTTCATCGAGTCCGGCAGGCGCACCACTTCGAGCGCCCGCGCCCGGTTGGGCAGGCGCCGGATGAAGCCGCGTTCCTCGAGTGCCGTGATCAGCCGGTGAATGCCCGACTTGGAGCGCAGATCGAGCGCATCCTTCATTTCGTCGAAGGAGGGCGGGATGCCCGTCTCCTTCATGCGCTCATGGATGAACATGAGCAGTTCGTGTTGCTTGCGCGTCAACATGGCGGGCCCCGTGAGCAGAATCGGAACAAAGGCTGAACGATGTATAGATGTTCCAGTTATGTTCTGCAATCCCTTGCGGCAACATTTGGTGGGGCGGGCATGTGCCATGCCTGCAGCCAGTTCATGCTTTGGCAAGCTTAATGGATTGCTTTTTACGGAATCCAGTAAATCCAAATAGAGCATGCCGCTTGGCACAGTCTTAGAAGTTGATCCGTAGGCTCCCTCGTAACAGGGGGAGCAGAATGCTCAACAACAAGAAGTCACCGGTATTTGGTGTGGCCGTGCTGCTGGCAGGATTTGCCGCCGCACACGCGGCACAGGCCGGCTATGACGCACCTGCGGCGCAGGCTGCGGCTCCACTCCAGAGTGGCCTGCACCTTCGGCCCGGATACGACGTCCTCGAGCGCGGCGTTGATCTCACCGTCACCGCATCCGTCGCGCCATCGCTCGAGATCACGGCGCCCCTGCGCCGCTCGGCGCCGAACTACAACGTCTTCAAATCCGTGGTGGTGCCGGTCGGCAAGCTCGCGGCCTTTGCCCAGTGGAGCAAAGTGCGGCCCGATTGGGGTGCCGTCGCGGACTTCTGCGCGGGCTCCTTCTGCGACAGCACTGTCGGCCGCAAGCTGGCTGCAGCGGCAGAACAGGCGAGGGGACTTTCGCAGCTCGAAGCGCTCGCGCTCGTCAATCGCACCGTCAACCGCACAATCGCCTATCGCAGCGACAAGGGAGACCAGTGGCAGACCCTGGAACAGAGCGCTGCCCGCGGCACCGGCGACTGCGAGGATTTCGCCATCGCCAAGATGGCGCTGCTCGCCGCGATCGGCTTTGCGCCCGAGCAGTTGCAGTTCATCGTTTTGAAGGACACCCGGCGCCAGCTCTACCACGCCGTGCTCGCGGTGCATGTCGAGGGCAAACGCTACATCCTCGACAACCTCTCCAACACCGCCGCCAGCGACGACATCTTCCGCACCTACAAGCCGATCGTCTCGTTCGTGGGGACAAAGAGCTATGTGCATGGGTTCAAAGGCAGGGAAACCGCGGTCGCGGTGGGAGCCGGCGGATTTGAGGCGATCCGGCTCGGAAACTGAGGGGCTCCCGCCGCCGTAGATGAAGACGGCCCGCCGGAGCGGGCCATCCTTGTTTGTCGGCGGAGAGATCAGACCTTGAAGGTGTGGTCCACGCCATCGAAGATGATGTTGATCGGGTCGTTCGCACTCGAGGTTCCGTAACCGACCAGCGTGACGACGGAAGACCAGTTCGTGCCGCCAGTCGTTCCGTTCGTGTCGACCGATATGGTCACGTCGTTACCCGACTGCGTGACCTGCACGTAGTTGGCGATCTCGTTCGCGGGGATCGGATTGGCGCCAAAGGCAGCGTCGAGCAGACCGCCCAGATCGATGCGGTCGCCATCGACGAAGCTGTAGTCGACGATCTTGTCGGTGTGCGACAGACCCGAGGCGGTGAACACGAAGTCGTCAGCCCCCAGACCACCCGAGAGAACATCGTTGCCGTTGCCACCTCGGATGATGTCGTTGCCCGCGCCGCCCAGGAGCAGGTCGTCGCCAGCACCGCCCCACAGCGTGTCGTCGCCAGCGAGGCCAACCAGAATGTCGTTCCCGTTGTTCTCCGTGTCTGAGTTGAGGACACCACCCGACGCGGTTTGGCCAGTTCCGTTGCCGATCCAGAGGTCGCCGTCGGTGGTCGGTCCGGGGAAGTTATCGAAATCGGGTATGCCAGTGCTGGAGTTTGCCGGCTGGTAGAGCACATATCCGTTGCCGGCTGCGAGCGCGAGATTGGCGTCCTCGAAGTTCGTCGCCTTGGCATTCCACGAAGTTGCACCAAGGTCGAGATCTTCGGTACTTCCGGAGAGGAAGTTGTCGAGGCGGCCGCGATAGGTCGAGTTGATCAGGATCTCTTCGAGCTGGCTGGCCTGGAACACCAGCGTGATCGTGTCCACCGCCGAGCCGCCGTTCTCGGCGCCACCCTTGTACTCGGTCGCAGACGTCTGGGGACCGTGGCTCCAGCTGGTCACGATGCTGTCGGCGACATTGCTGCCGGAGCCCAGGTCGACTGTGGCAAGGTTGATATTGGTGTCGGCCAGGCTGCTGTTGTCTGTCTGGTTTTTGTCGTAGTGCTGAGCGTTGTGGCGGATTTCGATGACCTGCGTTGTGACATTCCCGCCCGCGGCGGCGCCATTGTCGTCCACTGTAACCGTGAGGTTGCGGGACGGCTGGCCGCCGCCTTCGGGATTCCACGCGATCTTGTTCGCCCCAATGAAGGCATTGATGTCGGCTAGCGTGCCCGTGAGCACGATCTCGGAGGTTCCCGACCCAGCGACACTGACGCCACCGCTTCCAGCGGCCGTCAGATCGTCGTTCTGATTGTTGACCGAAAGCGTAACGGTGACCGTTGCGCCAGCGGAGTCAGCGTCCTGGAAGCTGATCCGGTTGACATAGGTCTGGTCACCACTGTGGCCCTCGGACCAGTAGAGGAGTTGGGACGGAGCATTGATGATCGTTGGCGTCGTCGGCGGCTGGAGCAACCCGGTGGCGGCGACGGTGATGGTATAGGTGTCAAACCCACCCTTTTCGTCGGTGACCGTCACAACAAACGACTCGGTCGCCACCTGTCCGGGAGACAAACCGCCGATTTTCGACGGATCGACAGCATAACTCCAGGCGCCGGTGGTGGGGTGGAGCGTCAGGTTGCCGTAGGTGCCGACCGTGTGGTCGGCCGTGAAAGCAAAGGGCACCCCAGTGGTCTGATCGACGTCGGTGACGGTGATCTGGCCGGAGGCCTGGTTGAAGAGGTTGTGGGCGACGTCCCAGGCGAATGCGGTGTTCGTCTCTCCCTCGTAGCCGCCGAAATAGGGGCGGTCGAGAAGAGCAGTAAGGTCGTTGGCTGCCAGCAGGTCGAGGATAGCCTGGTAAGTCGCGGGGGCAGGTGACGGGTTCGATCCGCCGGAGCCGGCACCAAGAAGCTTGTCGGCAAGGCCCAGCCCGCCCGCGTTGCCCAAAATGTTGTCGTGCAAGGTCTGCTGACGGTCCGGGTTGATGCCGGTATCCGCGCCGTCTACCGTAAACTTGCCGACCACGTCGAGCAGCGGCACCCCGCCGGCCCTGAGATACTTCGCATATTCCACGGCGAGGCGGGCCGAGGCCTCGTTGATCAGGTTGTTGTAGTAGCTGTAGTTGTCGTCGATGTAGTCCCAGACCTGCACGATGGCCTGCGCCCGGCTGGCCCCGGCGCCAAGTGCGGCCTGAACCGCGTCGAGAACCGCCGCCATGTTCATGCCGGGCACGAGCAGCGCGGCAATGGTGCTGTCGAGGTTCTGGCTCGGCTCGAGCCGGTAGTTGGGGCCCTCATTGGCTTCGACCACACCCACCAACGTACCTCCAGCGTTCTGCAGGCTGGTGATCACCGGTGCATCGTTGCTACCGGTCACGTTAATGGTGATTGCTTGTATCGCAAAGTCACCCTGGGCGTCCGTCACTCGAACGGCGAACGTCTCGGTGGCCACCTGCCCACCCTTCAGCGCCTGCGTATCCGCATCCTTGTTGTCGAGTACATAGGTCCACTTGCCGTTCGCATCGAGCGAGAAGCTGCCGTAGGTCCCGGTCGTCGACCCAACCGGCGACCACACGTGGCCGGAGGGCTGATCGGGATCGTTGACGGTGAGCTGGCCGCTTACGGTCGTCGCAAAGCCGTTTGCCAGGTCCCAGGCGCGGACTGCCGCATCGTTGGCGCCCTGTGCGCCGTCAAAGTACGGGCGGGTCAGCAGATCGGCGTCGATCAGGCTGATCGATGCCGCAAGCTGCGCTTCGAGCGTCGGATTGGTCGCGTGGAAGCGCTGAGCGAGCGCAGCGGAGCTCAGATTTCCGAGCAGGTTGTCATGCAGGTTCTGCACTCTGTCCGGCAGCAGATCTGCGTCCGCACCATCTGGCGTATACTTGGCGACGACATCAAGCAAAGGCTGGATATGGCCAGACTGCACCAGCTTGGCGTACTCCATGCCGAGACGAACGAACGCCTCGTTGACGTTGGCCTGGTTCGGCCCGGCGGAAGAGTAGATGTCGTCCAGGTAGTCCCAGATCACCGCCACTGCCTGCGCCTTTGCCAACGCAGTGCCACCCAGTTCCGCGATCAGCGAGCCCAGCACGGTCGGCAGCGACGTTGGCGTCGTCTGGAGCCCCGAGAGCGACGTTGACGTGGTCAACCTGGGCTCCAGCCCGGCTTCGCCGGAGGGTGCACTTGGATTGGTCAGACCGGCCTCATTGACATTGGCGATGTCGCCCGCCTCGATAACCGCGCCTGACGTCACGCCATGGATGGTCGGCGCATCGTTGACCGGGTTGACGGTGATGGTCGCCGTTGCAGGGGCCTTGTCGCCGTCGAAGTCGACGACCGAGTATTTGACGGTGAGCGTGCCAAACCAGTTTGCAGGCGGCGTGACCGAGAAGACGCCTGAACTATTGACCGTCCAGCCGGATGGGGTCCAAGCCGGCGCATTCTCTCCACCGGTCGCAGTGACCGTATCGACCTGGATGGAGAGCGGACCGTCGGCTCCTGAGCTGTCATTGGCGTCGAGATCGATAGTCAGCGGACCGCTGTCCTCGTTGACCGTCTTGCTCTCGCCGAGCGCAGTGGGCACGTCGTTGGTGACGTTGACGGTGACTTTGCCGGTGAGGGGGACCGGATCCTTGTCGAAATCGAGCGCCTGCAAGGCGCCGCCGAAGTCGATGGCGAGCGTCGTGCCATCACCCTTGGTGTGGTCCAGCTGATCGTAGAGCGAAAACGTATAGGAGCCGGTGGTCGGATCGAGCTTAAGCTCGAACACCAGGCGGTCGTCGGCGACATCGTAAACCTGACCAATGTCGAACTTGTTGACGAAGCCGAAGAGCGTGTTGCCAACGACCTGGTAGCTGAGCTCCCGACCTTCCGAAAACAGGTGCTGGCTTGTCATGAAACTGCGAACGGCCGATTCGCTCAGGAACCCATATGTCAGCGGGTCGTCGGCCCCGGACGTCGCGACGACGCCGGCCAGCGAGCCAGTGGCGTTGGCGGGGCCGGGCCCGTTGTCTCCGGCCGGACCGGTATAGGAGCCATCTGCGTTGCCGTCGTTCGGGGATGACCCAACCGAGCCTTTCGGAGGGGTCCGGATATCATCCTCGTCGACGGTCAGGCTGGAGCCGGCGCCGCTCAGGGTTGGAACATCGTCAGTCACGTTGACGGTGACCTTGCCGGTGAGGGGAATGCTGTCGCCGTCGTAGTCGGTCGCCTGCAGCACCGCACCGAAATCGATCGCCAGATTGTTCTGGCCATTGCCAGCCGCATGGTCGAGCTGGTCGTGGAGCGAGAAGGTGAAGGTGCCGTTGGCATTGAGCTCGAACTCGAACACCAGTCGGTCGCCTTCGTCGTAAGTCTGGCCCGGCACTGCCCCGCCGGGGCTGTTGACGAAACCGATGATCTTGCCGTCCTCGCGCAAGTCAAACCCCAGCGGTCGACCCTGGGACTCGAGGCCAAGGCCCTGGAGATAGGCGCGCATGACGGAGGTATCGACGAAACCAAACGTCAGATTGTCATCGGCGCCCGACCGTACCAGGGTCGCAAGGTTGCCCGTCGAGGTGGCGTTAGCCGGGCCGCCTGTGTTCTGCCCAGGAGTGCCGGTGTAGGAGCCGTCCTCCTCGGCGCCGTCATTTGGTTTGGACCCCTTCGAGGTCCCGGTGTCGATATCGTCTTCGTCGACGGTGACCGCGAGCGATGCGTTCGCGACAAGAGTTGGCACGTCGTCCGTCACGTTGACTGTGACCTTGCCGGTGAGGGTGACGGGGTCCTTGTCGAAATCGAGCGCCTGCAGGGCCCCGCCGAAATCGATCGGCAGACTGGCGTCGTGGGTCGCCTTGTTGTGATCGATCTGATCGTGGAGCGAGAACGTGTAGTCGCCCGTGGTCGGGTTGAGTTCGAGGGTGAACACCAGCCGGTCCTGCCCGGCATTGTAGATTTCGCCGTGCGGGCCGGCGAGGTTGGCAAAGCCATAGAGCACGTTGCCGACCACCTGGTAGCTCAGCAGCGCGCCCTCCGACTTGAGGTTTTGCGCCTCCATGAATGTTCGGACGAGGGAGTCAGCGCGGAACCCGTACGTCAGGCCGTCATCGGCACCCGAGGTCGCCACCAGACCGGCGAGTGTGCCGCTGGCATTGGCCGGGCCTTTGCCGTTGTCACCAGCCGGGCCCGTGAAGGACTTGTCGATGCTGTTGCCGTCGTTGGGCGAGGAACCGAGCGAGCCCGAGGTATCGATATCGTCCTCATCGACGGTGATGCTGCTGCCCTGGCCGCTGAGGTAGGGCTGGTCGTCCGTCACGTCGACCGTCACCTTGCCGGCGAGGACCACGGAATCCTTGTCGAAGTCCACGGCCTGGAGCGTAGCGCCGAAGTCGATCGGCAGGCTGTCGTCAAAGGTCGACTTGTCGTGGTCGAGCTGATCGTGGAGTTCGAAGGTGAAGCTGCCCGACTGGGTCACCGTGAGGGTGAACACGAGCCGGTCCTGCCCGGCATTGTAGATTTCCCCATGCGGGCCAGCGAGGTTGGCAAAGCCATAAAGCACATTGCCGACCACCTGATAGCTCAGCAGCGCGCCTTCGGACTTGAGGTTCTGTGCCTCCATGAAGCTTCGGACAGTCGCGTCGTCGCGGAACCCAAAGGTCAGCCCGCCGTCCGCGCCCGCCTTCACGACGTCGGCAAGCGAGCCCGTCGCCGTCGCGGGCCCGCCTGTGTTCACACCGGCAGGCCCAGTGGTGGAACCGTCTTCCTCACTGCCGTCGTTGGGCTGTGAACCGAGCGAGCCGGCGGTGTCGATATCATCCTCGTCGACCCGCAGCGCCGCCTCCGCCTTGTCAACGAGCATCGGGCTGTCGTCCTCGATGGTCAGCGTCAGGGTGCTGTCGCTGAAGTTCTGGAAGTCGCTGACCCGGATCGGGAGGACAATATCGAGAGTGTCTTCGGAGCCCGGATCAAGGTGATCCAGCGGCGCCAGGAGCTTGATCGTGCAGGTGTCGTCGGCATTGAATATCTCGGCATCGATGACCACGATGCTGCCGGCGCGGCCGACGAGGTGTTGCGGCGTCACCAGTTCCCAGACAATGGCCACACCGCCGGACGTCAGGGGGAAGGCCGAGGTGGGGATGCCGGTGAAGCTGTAGGTGAGATCATTGCCCTCGGCGTCAACAAGACCAAAGGCCGCCTTGAAGACGATCGGGCTGTTGGTCTGGTCGGCGGGCGCGAAATCGGTGTCAGGGTTACCACCCTCGAGACCCTCCTCGCTGAGGCGGAGGAACAGCCCGCCGGCTGGGAAGGTCGGAATGGTATTGCTGCCGAACTGTGCGATCCCCGGCGCTCCGGCAAAGCTGAAGCCGGTGTCACTCAGGAGTCCGTTTTGACGGAAGCCGTCGCCAACGTTCTGCTCTCCGAGGTCGACGAAGCTGCCGCTGCTGCCATCGGCGCCTTGGCTGCCTTCAGGGCCGGCGGCCGGTTCGATGCCGGCGCTGGTGAACATCAGCTCGACGGCTTCGGCGGGGATTTGCACGTCGCCGACAAAGAGGATCAGGTTGGCGATGGCGCCGCCGGGAACCACGATGAGGGTGCCATCAGGCTGCACGAACTCGAGATCGGCGCCGTTGGCCCGGACATTGGAGATGTCAGTATCGGCGGGGAGGCGGGCAATGTTACCGCCCTCGAGCTCGATGGTGATCGTCACCGGCGGGACGCTCGCCTCCGCCTGCGCGACCTCGCTTATACTCACGACTGCTTGTGGAGCAGGAGGAAGGATGCCCTCGTAGGCGGCCTCTACTGACATCGGAACCTGACCGTCGATGCCCAGATCGCTGCGAATAGCCATTGTCTTTAATGCCCCCAAAAATTACCTGCATTAACCCTTCGTTCACCCTCTAGGTTAGTGATCGTGGGCAGGCAACCGGGGCACGCCGCGGCGTATATCGAGGAATATGCCAAGCCCGCAAATCTGGCACTTAACCCTAATTTTGTGATATATAGTGTTATGCCGTCTGCTGCAGGTGTGCGCGTCCGGCCCGGGAGAGGATGGTTAACGCGAATACTTGTCTATTCTTGAGGAGCCGGATCAGCCCAGGATGTATCCGACCAGGACCTGTGCCGGTGACGGTGGCACCGCGACGAGCTTGGTGCGGCCACGGCGCTGCTTGTTGTCCAGCTGGATCAGGTAGTTGGTGTGCGCCGACTTGGCGTCGGAAAGGTGCAGGAAGAGCTCGTCGAGCGGCGTTTCGAGCGTCAGTTGCACGACGTCGGCGTGGATGCGCTGTGTGCTGTCGCCGGAGATGCCGCGCAGGAGCTGGATGAACTCCTGGTTCACCTGGTGCAGCTTCTTGTGCCGGTTGATGGCGAAGGCCGGAATGGGCGCCTGCTGCAGCAGGCCGATCACGTAGCTGGTGCTGGTGCGGCCGGCGAGGGTGGAGCGCTCGGCATCGATCGCGTCCATCGCAAAGCAGCGCAGAATGCTGGCGGAATTGTCCGTTTGTGAACCGCCGTTCTCGAGCACCGACGCGATGAGGCGCGACCGCTTCAGGCCGCGGCGCTCGGCGATCTCGCCGAGGATGCGCCAATAGAGCCGCTCCAGACGGATGCCGCGGCGGCGCCCGCCCACGGTAACGACGCGGAACTCGGGTGCATGCTCATCGCCATCGTCCATGACGTCCGGATCACCGCGGTCAACGCTCACGCATCGCCTCGTCGCGCGCCTTGTTGATCGGCTTGAGCAGATATTGCAGCACGGTCTTCTTGCCGGTGAGGATCTCGACCGTCGTCACCATGCCCGGAAGGATGGGAAGTTCCTCGCCGTTGAAGGCGAGTGCGTTGGCGTCGGTCTTGATGAGGACGACGTAGTAGGTTTCGCGGGTGTTGGGATCGATGATCGAGTCCGCCGAAACATTCTGCACCTCGCCCTTGAGGCCGCCGAAGATAGAAAAGTCGTAGGCCGAGAACTTGATCTGCGCCGGCTGCCCGGGGAGGACGAAAGCCACGTCCGACGGCTTCAGCCGCGCTTCGACGAGCAGGTTCTCGTCGAGCGGCACGATGTCCAAGAGCCGCTCGCCGGGCTGGACGAAGCCGCCCACGGTGTTGATGGCGATTTCGTTGACGATGCCGTCCACAGGCGAGCGGATATCGGTGCGGCTCACCCGGTCACTCGCACCGCGCAAGGCTTGCTCGGCACTCGCCAGTTCGGCAAGTCGGAGGGTGAGGTCGTTGAGGGCGTCCTGCCGGAACTGCAAGTCGGCCTGCTGCACCTGCAGCTCGGCTTCGGAAACGCCGGCCTCAAGGCGGGCAATGGATTCGATCACGGCGTCGCGTTGCCCACGGGTGTCGGAGACATCGCGCTGCGCGGCGAGGAACTCGGTCTGCGAGACGAGCTTCTTTTCGGCCATCGGCTTGATGAGCTCGAGCTTCTGTTCGGCCAGCGTGAACGCTTCTTCGAGGCGGGCCTTGTTGGCGAGCGCCTCGGACAGCTCGCGCTGCCGCTGCTCGACGCGCTGCCCCAGCACGTCCTTGCCCTGTTCGAGGGTAGCCAGCCGGGCCTTGAGGAGCTTGGCTTCGTTGTCGCATACGGCCGGAGCGTCAGTGACGACATCCGGCGGGCAGGTGTAACCCTCCGCTGCGCGCCCCTCATACTCGATCTGTAGCCGCGCCACCTGGGCCTGCAGCGCCCGCACTTTCGCCTCCACCTCGCCGGCGGACGATGTGGTCGTCGTGTCGTCGAGGCGGACGAGCTGCTGGCCGCGCTTCACCTGCTCGCCGCGGCGAACGAGGATTTCGGCTACGACCCCAGCTTCCGCGCTCTGGATCACCTGCGTCTTCGATGATGGGATGACGCGCCCTTCGGCCCGGCTAAGCTCGTCGATCTCGGCGGTCGAAGCCCAGACGAGCGCGGCGCCGAGAAAGGCCGTAACGAGCAGGATCACCCACAGCCAGTGCCGGGGAGGGCGGTCGTAGTCGAGCGCATAGCTGGGGGCGGCGAGGTCGCGGGGCAGCACGGGCTTGTTCATGCCTCGCCTCCGCCGCCTTGTGCCTTGAGCTGTGCCAGCACCTGGTCGCGCGGGCCATCGGCGGCGATCCGTCCGTTGTCGACGACGATGATGCGGGTGACGAGGTTGAGCAGGCTGAAGCGGTGCGTGGCGATCAGCACGGTATGCTCGGGCGCAAGGCTGCGGCTCAGATGGCCGATCAGCTGCCGCTCGGTCGCGAGGTCCATGGAGCTCGACGGCTCGTCAAGGAAGAGGACTTTGGGATTGATCAGCATCGTGCGCGCCAGCGCCACGGCCTGGCGCTGCCCGCCCGACAGCAGGAAGCCGCGCTCGCCGACGGGCATGTCGTAGCCCAGCGGATGGCGCGAGACGAAGTCCTCGACACCCGCACGCCGCGCGACGTCGATCAGCCGTTCGTCGCTTGCCTCAGGGTCCGAGAGGATGATGTTGTCCTTGACCGTGCCATTGAAGAGTTCCGGGTCCTGCAGCACCAGGCCCACCTGGCGGCGGAGCTCGGCTGGGTGGTACTGGCGG
>DATCRS010000267.1:0-3932 GCA_036568845.1 Devosia sp.
CCGGACCGACGTCCGAACCACCCAGCCTCGCCGCACCAATCACTCGTCATGATCTCGCTTTCGGTGCGGCGATGGGAGGGACTCTAGCGCAGGCGGGAAGCGCGGGGATAACTTCCCCGAGATTTCTGACAAGCGTCTGAACGGATTGCGGTTTCGATGAACGACAGGTGACGCGAAGCTGACCGGAAAGTCCACGCCCAACCACCAACAAAGGCTGTGGTGGTGACTGGGCGCAGGTCATGAACTTCTGTCACGTAATGGTGGGGTGAATGCCGCGCCTTGCACCTTTTGCACTCACAGCGTAACCCCAAGCGTCCAGTCAACGGAGTTCGTGATGTCCCACCCTGCCCTCGATGCCGTGCTCGCTCATGTCGATGCCAATCTCGGGGGCAGTCTGGAGCGGCTCAAGGAACTGGTGCGGATCAAGTCGATTTCGACCGATCCGGCTTTTGCCGACGAATGCAAGCGGGCGGCGGAATGGCTGGCGGCAGACCTCAGGGCCGAGGGGTTCGATGCCTCCACCCGGCCGACGCCCGGACACCCGATGGTGGTGGGACATGACCGGACCGGCAGCGGGCCACATGTGGTGTTCTACGGTCACTATGACGTGCAGCCGGTCGATCCGCTGAACCTCTGGAATTCCGACCCGTTCGAGGTCGAACTCAGGCAGCATCCCGACGGCGAGACGCATCTCGTCGGCCGCGGCACCTCCGACGACAAGGGTCAGCTTCTGACCTTCATCGAGGCTTGCCGCGCCTGGCGCGCCGTCACCGGCAGCCTGCCGGTGCAGGTATCGATCTTCCTCGAAGGCGAGGAGGAATCGGGCGGCAAGAACCTTGCCCCGTTCATGCAAGCGAACAAAGCCGAGCTCACCGGCGACGTTGCGCTGGTCTGCGATACCGACCTGTGGGACGAGAAGACCCCCAACATCGTTTCCATGCTGCGCGGCCTCGTCGGCGAGGAGGTGGAGATCACCTGCGCCAGCCACGACCTCCATTCGGGCATGTATGGCAATGCTGCGCGCAACCCGATCCAGGTGCTAGCCGACATCATTGCGACGCTCCGCAACCCCGACGGATCGGTGGCGGTGGAAGGTTTTTACGAAGGCGTGGAAGAGCTGCCGCCCGAGGTTGCCGAGCAGTGGAAGCGCCTGCCCTACGATGAAAAGGGCTTCCTCGCCGGCGCCGGCCTGGCACACCCGGCTGGAGAGCACGGTCGCTCGGTGCTCGAGCAGACGCGTAGCCGCCCCACCTGCGAGATCAACGGCATTATCGGGGGTTATGCCGGAGATGGCTTCAAGACCGTGATCCCGGCCAAGGCCAGCGCCAAGATCAGCTTCCGGCTCGTCGGCAAGCAGGACCCCGCAAAGGTCCGCGCCGCCTTCCGCAAGCATGTCCTCGACCGGCTGCCGCCCGACGCCAAGGCAAGCTTTTCGGAACATGGCGGCAGCCCCGCCGTGTCGGTGCCGACCGACGGTGCGTTCCTGCGCCAGGCGGCGAAGGCGCTGAGCGAGGAGTGGGGCAACGAGACCGCGATCTCCGGCTCGGGCGGCTCGATCCCGGTGGCCGGCGACTTCAAGCGCATCCTCGGCATGGACACGCTGCTGATCGGCTTTGCCGGCGTGGACGACCGCATCCACTCGCCCAACGAGAAGTACAACCTTTCCGCCTACCACAAGGGCATCCGCAGCTGGGCGCGGATCCTCGCCGCCTTCGCGGAACGTAACCAGGGCTAGCGTGCGAGATGAGGCAGTCGGGCCGCCGGTTTCATTTCGAAGAGACCGGTCCCCCCGCAGCTCAGCGGGCTTCGAGGTAGGTCTTGACGCGCAAGAGGTCCGAATGGACCCATTCGATGTCGGAAGCGAACCGCTCGTCGCTCACGCCGGGGCGTTGCATCCAGACGAGGACCAGCTCGCAGCCGTCCTCGTTGGCATGGAGCCGCACCGGCGTCACCGGACCGCCGTCCTCGCCTTCTTTGAACACCTGGTAGTCGAGGACGCCGAAGGTGTTGGGTGGCGTGAACCGCATGATGCTTCGGCCGCGCGGCAGATCGACGAGATAGTCGCTGTCGCCGAGGTGCCGCATGACCGACCCAGGTTCAAGGACGCCCCAGGCAGGAAAGTTATGCGGATCGGCAAGAAAGCCGTAGACGGTGTGATAAGGCCGGAAGATCGGCACGAGCAGGACGTGAGACTTCAGCAAGCGGAATACTCCGTACGACTACGCGTCCTCCCTGGTAGAACCACGGGGTAACAGCAGAAGGCTGCAAGGGCAAGCGGCCCAAAATGCAAAAGCCCGCGCGAGGCGGGCTTTGTAAGCGGACGGCGGCCGGCGTGTGCCGGCGACGCCTCAGCCCTGGCGGGCCTTGTAGCGCTTGTCGACCTTGTTGATGATGTAGACGCGGCCGCGACGGCGGACCAGCTTGTTTGCCCGGTGGCGGCCCAGCAGAGCCTTCAGGGAGTTGCGGATCTTCATCGCAGTACCTTTGTCAAACAAAAGGGGCGCCACGCGCCCTTGATTGGCGGCCTAGATAAGGGGAAACGCCCTGCCTGTCAACGCTTGCAGCGGCCCGAAATTGGGGCTGTTCACGCCCCCGCTTCGAGTTCCAGTTCCTTCCAGCGGTGGCAGGCGACGAGGCCGGTGCCGGTGCCTTCGAGCGCCGGGCGCTGGCGTGCACAGAGCTCGATGGCGTAGCGGCAGCGGGTACGGAACGTGCAGCCGGAGGGCGGATTGATCGGCGACGGGATTTCGCCCACGAGCCCCTCGATGCTGCGCTGCCGCGCCCGCACCGGATCGGGCACCGGCACCGCCGTCAGCAGCGCCCGCGTATAGGGATGCTTGGGGCTTTCGTAGAGCGTGTCGCCATCGGCGAGCTCGACCATGCGGCCCAGATAGAGCACGAGGATGCGGTCGGAGACGTGCCGGACGACCGAGAGGTTGTGCGAGATGAAGATCAGCGTCAGCCCGTACTCGTCCTTGAGGTCGGCGAGCAGGTTGAGAATCTGCGCCTGGATGGAGACGTCGAGCGCCGAGACCGGCTCGTCGCAGACGATGAGCTTGGGCTCGGTGATCAGTGCCCGGGCGATGCCGATGCGCTGCGCCTGCCCGCCCGAGAATTCGTGCGGATAGCGGTTGATCATCTCGGGCAGGAGACCGACGGACTCCATGACCCTGACCACGCGCTTGCGCCGTTCCTCGCCGCCGATCTCGGGCATCAGTGTGCGCAAGGGATCGGCGATGATTTCGCCCACCGTCATGCGCGGGTTGAGCGAGGCCAGCGGGTCCTGGAAGATGATCTGCAGGTCGCGGCGGCGCTTGCGCATCTCGCCTTCGGGGAGGCGGGTGATGTCCTCACCCATCCACAGCACCCGGCCGGAATCGGGGGTGAGGAGCTGCAGGATACAGCGCCCCAGGGTCGACTTGCCGCAGCCGCTCTCGCCCACGATGCCGAGGGTTTCGCCCTGGCGGATGGAAAAGGAGATGTCCTCGAGCGCGGTGAGGGTGAAGGGACGGGCAAAGAGCCCAGCCGCCAGCGAGAAGGTCTTGCCGAGCTTTTCGACGCGGAGCAGGTCCGGTTGGGTGTCCATTATGCCACCTCCTTTCGCTCGAGCGCACCCTCGAACCAGCAGGCCTTGGCCCGTCCGTCAGCGATGGGGTCGAGCGGCGGCCGTTCCTCGAAGCACTTGTCGAATCGGAAGGCGCAGCGCGGATGGAAGGCGCAGCCCTTGGGCAGGTGCTCGAGGCTGGGCGGCAGGCCCTGGATCGGATCGAGCCGCTGCGCCCGCTTGCCGACATGCGGCGTCGAATGCAGGAGACCGAGTGTGTACGGGTGGCGCGGGTCGTAGAAGAGTTCGTCGACCTTGCCGGTTTCCACCGCGCGGCCGCCATACATCACCATCATGCGGTCGGCGATGCCGGCGACGACGCCGAGAT
>DATCRS010000268.1:0-2527 GCA_036568845.1 Devosia sp.
CTCATCCGGATCGGACATCGCGAATTCATACATCCCCCACGGCTTGTCCTCGGGTGACTGCCCAAACTCGCGCGCCGCGGCGTCGACGTCCTCGAGATAGAGATAGAGCCCGAACGGGTTGCGGCCAGGGACGAGCCAGCCCTCGACAGCATCCGTCAGATGCAGATATCCGCCCTGCTCGTTCGACAGCATGCGATAGCTGTCTGCCTCTCCTGGCGCCGGCCTTTCGCTGTCCGGGCGCACGAAGCCCAGCCTGGCGTAGAACCGCTCGGAGGCATCGAGGTCGTTACAAGGCAGGATCGCGACGAGCGCACCGGTCGGGCTCATGCATGCAACTCCGATCAGGATGGCGGCATCAAAGGCGGGCCGCATCGAGCTTACGGGTTTCTCACCACGAAGGCGAATGCGGTGGCTTGTAGCGCGAGACAACGAAAAAAAAGACGATGTATCCTCGCCACCACAAGAAAAAGGCCCCGCAGCGCGGGGCCTTCGTCTCATGGGGTCCGGTCAAAGCCTATCGCCGCGTACCAGCGCCGTAAAGCTCGCGCTCGCGGCCGATGTCCTCCGGAGACAGGGGCGGGCTTGCCGCATCGAAGTCGCTCCAGCCGGCCTTCTGCCACGCGGTGCTGCGCTCCAGAAGGTTGACGGACCGGTCGTGAAGCAGCGCATCGAGCCGTGCGCGATCGGTGTCGGGCACCTTCGCAGAGACGAGCGTGCCGCCGCGGCGAACGCCTTCCGCATAGCGCGAGGCGTCTTCCCGGGAGACGCCGGCCTCGGTCAGTGCGCCGACGATGCCGCCGGTGGCCGCACCGGCCGCCGCCCCGACGGCCGTCGAGGCGAGCCATCCGGCCGCCACGACAGGGCCGAGACCGGGAATGGCCAACAGGCCGAGGCCGGCGAGAAGGCCTGCCGCGCCGCCGACGCCTGCGCCGATGCCGGCGCCCGTGCCGGCTCCTTCGGCGCGATCGTCGACACCGTCGCGGTCACGGTCGACCTTGCCGCTGCGTGAACCGTACCAATTGTCGGAATTGTTGGAGACGATGCTGATGTCGGAGTGCGGCACGCCGGCGCTCTCGAGCCGGGTCACGGCCTGCTCGGCATCGGAATATCTGTCGTAAAGGCGGGAGATGGTGGTCGTCATGCTATCTGCTCCTTATTTCGTGGGATTGACGTTGCCCTGGAAGTCGACGCTGACGTCCGTCTTGGTGCCGGCCTTGTCGGCCTTGCCGCGCCAGACGCCCTGGTCGTCCTTCTGCAGGCCGGACACGTTGGAATATCCGGCCCCCTCGATGCGCGATTTCGCCTGGCCCTCGGTGAAGCTGTTGCGGCCCGCGACCGGCGCGTTCGAGTTGTTCTGGTCGGAGCTGTTGACGGCGTTGTTGCCCGGCCCGCTTTGCGCCGGCTGGGACTGGGCGCCCGCGGGCGCAGCTGCGAGCAGCAACAAGGTTGCGGCCAGCAGAGTTAGACGTGACATGTTTTTGTCTCCTGCAAGTGATTGTGCCGGCGACAACAAGCGAGAGTCGAATTGGTTGCTGCTGCACGAAGATGCGAAGTGCCGCAGCACGCCCTCGCTTTGGATCACACTCGCCCTACGGGCTGAGGCCAGCTTTCGGTAAGGAGCGATCGAGCCTGCGGCATCAAAAAGCCCGCGGCGGATGCTTCCCGCGCGGGCTGGACTTTTTTCGATGATGGCATCGTGCCAGTGTTTTGCCCGACGGGTCAAGCTCGTTTTGGTTAAACCGAAGCGGCTCCGGCGCGGGACGGGGGGCGGTGCGCCGGAGCCGCCATTCCAGCCGGCCAATCGGCGGTATGCCGGCACGACACCAAATCCGGCCTGGAACAGAAGGTTCCTACCCTCGCGATTCAAACTTGCGCGGGCGCGTCGCGACCTGTCGCACGCCCCGAGCGGCGCGGACCGGCAGGATCAGCCGAGGGCAAACACCATCCGGCTTGCCCGGCGACCAGGTCGATCGTCACGCCTCGTTCAGTCCCGCGCCGCGATCGACGACGGCGGCTTCGCCCTTGGCGGTGAGCTCGTAGGTGTCGCCATCCTTCTGCACATAGCCGTCGGCGATGAGTCGAAACAGCCGTTCGTGCCGGTCGTCGCTATCGCCGAAGGCGATGGACTGGCCGATGTCGCAGAGCATGGCGATGTCAGAATCTGTCAGCACGGTTCTCCTCCGGATCATACAAATTCCGAGAGCGCAGGCAGTTCCTGCGAGCAAGAGGCTGGTGCCGCTTCGATACGAAAACCCGCGCCGGGAGTTTCCCGCGCGGGCTGAAGCGGCTTTGTCGATGATGCCATTCTGCCGGTGGTTTGCCCGACGCGTCAATCGACACACGCCTTGCGGGCGCGTCCGGGTCCGGAACAAGCAAGGCGCGTTGCGCATTTTATCGCAGGAGGTCAATCAACCATGAGTCATGTCGTACTCGTCGTCGACGACGACACTGACGTTCTCGACGTCGTGACAAGCATGCTGCAGGAGTTGGGCTGCGAAGTGGTCGGCGCGCAAAACGGAGCGGAAGC
>DATCRS010000269.1:0-5572 GCA_036568845.1 Devosia sp.
GGTGAGGGGCGCGGGCTGACTGGGACCCGCGCCCCGCCTCATTCTAGCAGCCGAGCGCCTTCTCGACGGCGACGATCTGGCCGACATTGTAGCGCTCGATGCGGCTCAGCCTGACGTCTTCCATGTCGTCGATCCAGCAACCCTTGTTGCCGAAGTACTGCCTGGCCTTCTTGGTCTGGAAGCAGTAGCCGTTCTCCTTGTAGATCGTGTTCCGCACGTCCCACAGGATCTGGCAGGAGAAGTGCTTGAGGTCCGACTTGCGGAAGCGGTCGCCATCGGTGCAGCCGATCTCCTCGTAGCAGGCGGCAAGCGACGGCCCGGCCGAAAGCAGCGCCAGCGTGGCGGCGATGATGAGCTTTCTCATATCCAATATCTCCCTCTGCGCAGCGATTGGTGCGCTGGCGTGAACGATCCCTTCGGTGTGAGCATCATGGTCTCCACCGTATCTCATGGCTATATCAGCCAAGATGAATGCAGGCTGAGCAGCGCCTGCTTGGAGCAGAGAAATGATCAACCCGGAATCGCAGACCGACGTGCGCAGTGCACCCACGCTGCCGCTCGCCACGACGCTCGGGCCGGTCCGCATCGCGGTGACCGACCGCGCCAGGGCGCTGGCCATCTGGCAGGACGTGGTGGGGCTCGACCTTATCCGCGAGACCGCCGAGGTGCTGGAACTGGGCGCCGGTGGCAAGGTGCTGATCGTGCTCGAGCTGGGCGCGACCGGGCCGGTCGTGCAGCATACGACCGGCCTCTACCACGTTGCTATCCACGTGCCGACGCGGAAGGATTTCGCGCATTTCCTGGTTCGCGCGCTGCAGCGCCGGGTGCGCGTTTCGCCGACCGACCACTTGGTGTCGGAAGCTATCTACCTTTGGGACTTTGACGGCAACGGTATCGAGATCACCTTCGAGACGCCGTGGCGCGGCACGCTCGGCGACCCGGAGTCGGGCAATTACGCGACCACCACCGATGGCCAGAAGCATTCCGGACGCGAGCCGATCGATGTCGACGGCCTGCTCGCCGAGATCGAGGGCGATGTCAACGAGGTGCCGCCGCGCATGCCGGCCGGAACGCGCATCGGCCACGTGCATGTGCACGTGAACAGCCTCGAAGAGGCGATGCGCTTCTACCGCGACGGCCTCGGCTTTGGGGGGCTGTTCATCATCCGCTCCTTCGGCATGGGCGACGTCGGGCTCGATTACACGCCGCACGCCATCGCCTTCAACATCTGGGCCGGACCGCACGCCAAGCCCGCGCCGGCCGGAGCCGCAGGGCTGCGCTGGTTCGGCATCGTCGTGCCGGATACTCAGGCGCTGACCGAAGTACGCGAGCGGTTGACTGCACTCGGGGTGGCCGTCACCGACACCAACGAGGGCCTCGAAGTCCGCGACCCCTCGCAGAATTTGGTGAAGGTGAGCGTGGCCGCCTAGAGCAGCGCCAGAAACCGCTCGACCTCGTCCGCTGTCGTCGCAAAGCTGGTGACCAGGCGCACGCAGTCCTCGTCGGCCCCAACCCCATCCGCGGACCATTCGTAGAACATGGCGCCGGCTTCCCGCAGGCGGGCGATGGTGGACTTGGGAAGGACGGGAAAGACCTCGTTGGCTTGGCTCTCCCACGCCAGCCTTGCTTTGTTGCCGAGACCCGCGCCCAGCCTGGCCGCCATGTCGTTGGCGTGGCTGGCGGTCTTGAGCCAGTTGCCGTCCTCGAAATAGCCCTCGAACTGCGCCGCGATGAAGCGCGCCTTGCTGGCGGTGTGGCCAGCGCGCTGGCGAATGGCCGCGAGATTTGGGAACCTGCCTGGATCGAACACCAACACCGCCTCGGCCATCATGCAGCCGTTTTTCGTGCCGCCGAAGGAGAGGATGTCCACGCCCGCCTTCCAGGTGATGTCCGCTGGCGACGCGTCGAGCGCCGCGACGGCGTTGGCGAAGCGGGCGCCATCCATATGCACGGTGAGCCCATTCGTCTTCCCGATCTCAGCGAGTTCCGCCACCTGCGCGGGGGAATAGACGGTACCGCATTCGGTGGCGTTGGTGAGCGACAGCACCGTCGGCAAGCCGAACCGTCCGCCATACCGCCCGATCGCCGCCTGCAGCGCCGCCGGATCGATGATGCCGGCGCGATTGGCGACCGGGATGATCTTCATGCCGCCCGAATAGAACTCGGTCGCGCCGAACTCGTCATTGTGGATGTGCGCTTCGGTGCTGGCGAGGACCAGCCCGCCTGGCCGCCCCGCCGCCGCCATCGAAACGGCATTGGCCGCCGTGCCCGTGCCGACGAAGAAAATCTCGACGTCGCGCTCGAACACCTCCGAGAACCTCCGGCCGACCGCCGCGGTCAGCGGATCGTTGCCATAGCCCGGCGAAAAGCCGCTATTGTGCCGCTGCACCGCTGCCAGTACTGCCTCGGTGGCGCCGGCCCAGTTGTCGCTGGCAAAGTTCATCGCAAAGCATCCCTCGTTGCGGTTCTGTCTTAGCGGCGGACGGTTTTCGACGAAAGTGGCCTTCTAACAGGCTGATTTTCAGCTAACATGTTAGTTGAAGGAGTTTTCGATGAAGGCCATTACCTGCCCGGCACCGGGCGAACTGAAACTGATCGACGTGCCCAAGCCCGAGCTGAAGCCCGGCTGGGTGCGGGTGAACATCCGCCATATCGGCATCTGCGGCACCGACTACCATATCTTCGAAGGCAGCCACCCGTTCCTCGAATATCCGCGCATCATGGGCCACGAGCTCTCGGGCACCGTCGCCGACGCCAATGGGGCTGCGGGGCTCGCGGCCGGCGACGCCGTGGTCATCAACCCCTACCTGCCCTGCTACCACTGCCCGCCCTGCCTCGAGGGCAAGACCAATTGCTGTGAGACGCTGAAGGTCATCGGCGTCCACTCCGATGGCGGCATGGCGGAGGAAATCGTCATGCCGGCCGAGAACCTCTATCCGGCCGACGGCCTGTCGCTGCGCGATGCGGCCATGGTCGAGTTCCTCGCCATCGGTGCCCATGCGGTGCGGCGCTCGGAGATGAAGAGGGGTGACCGCGCCCTCGTCGTCGGCAGCGGCCCGATCGGGCTCGGTGTCGCCTATTTCGCCAAGATTGCGGGCGGCGACGTCACTGTGGTGGATGCCGCGCCGGACAAGATCGAGATGACGCGAGCCCTCGGCTTCCGCACCTTCGGCGTCGGCGACCTCGAGGGTGAGGCGTTCAAGGCCGTGAAGAAGTCCGGCTTCGAGGCCGTCTTCGACTCGACCGGCTCGATCAAGGCGATGAACGCGTCGCTGTTCCACGCGCGCTCGGGCGGCAGCTACACGCTGGTCGGCGTGATCAAGGGCGACCTGGTCTGGCCCGATCCCGAGGTGCACCGGCGCGAGCTCACCATCCGCGGCTCACGCAACGCGACCAAGGCGGACTTCGACCACGTGATGGACTCGATCCGCAAGGGCCTGGTGCCGACCGACAGGCTCGCCACCCATGCGACGACCTTCGACCGCGTCCCGGTAGACATGCCGCACTGGACCCATCACCGCGACGGGCTGATCAAGGCCATCATCACCGTTTGACGGTCTCGTAGGTGATGGCGTTGATGTTCTTGGCAAGCTCATCCGCACCGAGCAGCCGGGCGACCACGTCCGGCTCCTCGCGCACCATGTGCATGCCCGAAACCGTCTCCACCTTGGTGTCCCTCAGCGCCTTGCGCACCGCCACCACATGGTCGGGGTTGAGCCAGATCGGGCCTTCGTGGCCTTCGAGTTTTACCAGTCGCATCGCCAGAACCTCGCTGTTTCCGCCATTGTCCGGCTCGCGCGCGAAGGAAGTGTGAACGCCGCGGTGCAATCTCCAGCTGTCGCATGCTAACGAGAGAAGGGTTCGTGGAGAGATGCCGATGAAGAGTGCCGCCGACGTGTTGAACTTCTGGTTCGTAGAGCACGGCCAGGACGACTGGTTCGGCGGCAAGGCCGAATTTGACGTCGCGATCGAGCATGCCTTCGGGGAAACCCATCTGGCCGTCGCTGCCGGCGAGGCGTGGCAGTGGCGCGAGACCGCCGAGGGCCGACTGGCAGAGATCATCGTGCTCGACCAGTTTTCCCGCCAGCTCTATCGCGGCAGTGCGAAGGCCTTCGCGTCCGACGCCATGGCTCTGGCCCTGGCGCAGGAAGCGGTGGCCGGCGGCTACGACCAGCAGCTCGAACCGCAGCGGCGGATGTTCCTCTACATGCCGTACATGCATTCGGAATCCCTCGTTGTGCACGAAGAGAGCGTTCGACTCTTCACCGCGCTGGGCATGGAGGAGACGCTCCAGTACGAGCTTGCCCACCTCGACGTGCTCAAGCGCTTCGGCCGCTACCCGCGCCGTAACGCTGCGCTAGGCCGCACCTCGACCTCGATCGAGGCAGAATATTGCGCTTCCGACGAAGGAAAATGGTGATGACCGACTTGCTCGCCCTCTTCACCATCCTCGGTGCCCTGTTGATCGGCGCCGTCAGCCCGGGCCCGAGCTTCGTCTTCGTTGTCCGCACCGCGGTAGCACAGTCGCGTGCAGAGGGGCTGGCGGCGGCACTCGGCATGGGCGTCGGCGCCTTCATCTACGGCAGCCTCGCCGTGCTCGGACTTCGCACGCTGATCGCTGAGGGCGGCATCCTCTTCATGGCATTGAAGATCGCCGGCGGCGTCTATCTCGCTTATCTCGCCTGGAAGATCTGGCAGGGCGCGCCCGAGCCGGTCAGCGTCCAGCATGGCGGCGCCCGGCAGGTGAATGCCCTCCGCGCCTTCTGGCTGAGTCTCCTGACCCAGCTCTCCAATCCCAAGATCATCGCCGTGTTCGGCGCGGTGTTCGCCGCGCTGCTGCCCGCCAACCCGCCCGTCTGGCTCTATTTCGCCCTGCCGCCACTGATCTTCCTGCAGGAGACCGCCTGGTACGGCATCGTGGCGCTGGCCTTTTCGTCCGCCCGCCCCCGCGCGATGTATCTCGGTGCCAAGCTCTGGATCGACCGTATTGCGGCGGCGCTGATCGGCGTGCTGGGGGTGCGGCTGGTGTACGAGGCGGTGGTCAAGCCGTAGGGGCGGGGGGCTCTCCACCCCCTCATCCGCCCTTCGGGCACCTTCTCCCACGAGGGGAGAAGGCGACTATTGCGAGATCGCGCCACATCGCCTTCTCCCTTGATGGGAGAAGGTGGCCGAAGGCCGGATGAGGGTGGGCCGCTAGCGCTGAGCCCTCAGCCCCGCACCAACGCCGGATCCACCAGTGCGCCCTTGTGGCCGATGACGATCCCGGCCACAGCGTGCCCGCGTTTTGCCGCCTCTTCCGGAGATGCGCCGGCGATGCGCGCCGTGAGATAGCCGCCGTTGAACGAATCCCCCGCGCCGGTGGCATCCACCACCTTCTCCGCCCTCGTCGCCGGCACCTCCACCCCACTGTCGCGCGTCGCGACGTAGGCCGGGTTGGCGCCGTCCTTCACCGCCACTTCCTCGACCCCGATCTCGAGATAGCGTTGCGCCGTCGCTTCACGATCCTTGTCGCCGAAGAGCGGTGCTTCGTCCGTGTGCGTCGGCATCACCACGTCGGCAATGTGCGCCGCAG
>DATCRS010000270.1:0-10929 GCA_036568845.1 Devosia sp.
TAGGCCTGCATCGGCTTGGTGAGGTTGCGTTTCACCGACCCATCGGCATTGCCTGCATCGGCAGCGGCAAGGGAGTCCGCGGCTGCATTCGCCGTTGCCCGGAAGGCGCCGAGATTGGCGACGAGGGCGACCAGTTCGTCATTGGTAAGCTCGGGCGTATGGCGTGCAGCGGTGAGCTGCGTGACCAGCATCGGCGCAGCGTTGATGGCGCCGGGGAGCTTGAGGACCAGAAGGTCCATCATATAGTAGCTGTCGAGATCCGGATCGAGGATGAGATTGGACCCATCACCGATCTTGGTGACGAGCGTCGCCGCGGCCTGCCGCGCGGCGGCGGGGTGGCCGCCCGCGGCAAGTTCCGTGCGCAGCGCCCAATAGGCGGCCGCATAGGCTCCGGTGTTCATTGAGGCATCGTGTGCCGCCATGGCGGTGAGCAGCGCAGGGTTGTCCGGCAAAGACTGCGCAACAGAGCCCTGCTGCGCCAGGGCTACGAGCTCAGGCATGAGCGCCTGAATGTAAGCAGTGCCCTGCAGCTCCTTGGTGGAGAAGCCGATCTCCTTGTCGCTCTGGGCGAAGAACAGATAGCCAAGTAGCGCGATCGGCAGCAGCGAGACGAACACCACTGCACTGAGCCGATGACGGATGGCGATCTGTTTCATATTGGTTCCCTTCTGGGCGAAAGGCGGCTGCTGCCGCCCTGCATTCATCTTCTTGGTCAGAACTCGGACCAGTCGTCCTTCACTGCGGCGTTGCCATGGGTGAGATAGGAGGCTGCGGCCTTCTTCACCCGCTCCTGCAGGCCGCGGATGCCACGTGGCATCTCGGGTTCGGCGCGAACCGGCGCGCTGTCTTCCACCCTGAACACCTCGACGATCCTGTCGAGTTCGACGGCCTGGGCTTCGGTTTGTTCGATGGCGGCGTTGGTTTCTTCGACCAGCGCAGCATTGTGCTGGGTCATCTCGTCCATGGTGCGGACCGCGGCGTTGACCTCCTCGATCGAGTTGGCCTGCTCGCGGCTCTCGCGCGCGATGCCGTCCATCAGCGCATTGGAGGAGCGCGCTGCCGAGAGCATGGCTTCGAGTTTGGCGGCCGCATCGGCAACCAGCTTGGAGCCGCCTTTGACTTCGCTGCCGGACTGCTCGATCAGCGCCTTCACCTCGGATGAGGCTTCGGCCGCACTCTGGGCCAGCCGGCGCACTTCCACCGCCACCACCGCAAAGCCCTTGCCGGCCTCACCGGCGCGAGCGGCCTCGACGCTGGCATTGAGGGCGAGCAGGTTGGTCTGGAAGGCGATGTCGTCGATGAGACCGATGATGTTGGAGATCTTGCCACTCGATGTGGTGATCCGTTCCATCGCCTCGGTGGCCTGGTGCATCACCTGGCCGCTCTCCTCGGCGGTGCGGGTGACGGTGCCGGCAACGTCACTGGCTTCCTGTGCCTTCTGCGCATTGTTGAGCACGGTGGCGGCCAGCTGCTCCATCGCCGCGGAAGTCTCCTCGATGGTCGCCGCCTGCCTTGTGGTGCGTTCGGAAAGGTCGTTGGCGCCCGAGAGGATCTCGCCGGTCGCGGTCTTCAGCGAACGCGAGGTTTCCTTGAGCTGGCTGACGATGACGCTCAGCTTCTCGGCCACCGCATTGGTGTCGTCCTTGAGCCGCTTGAAGGCACCCTCATAATCGCCGGAGACCCGATGGGTGAGATCGGTCCTTGCCAGCGCGGCCAGCACCTCGCCGGTCTCGGACACGCCGCGGTCGACGGTCTCGCAGAGGGTGTTGACGCTTCTCGCCAGGGCGTTGAGCTCCTGGTCGGGGAACGAGGCATCGACGCGCTGCGAAAAGTCGCCCGCAATGGCGGCATCGACCACGACGCCGAAGGCGCGCTGCAGGTCCTGCATCATCGCGGCGCGTTCGACCCGGCGCTGCTGGCTCGCGTTGCGCTCCTCTTCGGTCATCTCGGTGACCTTCAAAGCATTGAGCTTGAACACCTCGACCGCCTTGGCCATCGCCCCAAGCTCGTCGGTGCGGTTCGCCCCCACCACCTCGGTCTCCAGCTCCCCCTCCGCCAGCCGCTCCATCGTCGTCGTCAGACGCGAGATCGGGCGGGTAATGGTTCGGGCAAAGAGCAGTCCGCCGGCGGCCACCACGGCCAGCAGCACCACGGCAATACCGAGCATGGCATTTCGCATGGCTTCGATCGGTGCGAACACCTCGCCCGCCTGCATAAGTGTCGCCAAGGCCCAGGTCGTGCCCGGCACTGCCACCGGCGCCGCGGCAATCAGCGTCTCCGCCCCCCGCAGGTTCAGCGTGCCCTCCGATACCGTGCCATTGAGCGCGGCATCGATGGCGGGGCTTTGCAGGGTCTCGACCAGGACGTCGCTCTCCGGCGTGAACATCGAATCCGATCGTACCAGGCCGTCCGCGCCGACGATGGCGGTTTCACCGGTCTGGCCGAGGCCGGTGCGGTTGTCGATCACCGGCGCCAGGCGGCTTGCCGGCAACTGCACGGCAATGACGCCGATCTTCCGCGCCTGGGCGTTGAACACCGGCTTGGCGAAGAACGCCACCGGCTCGGCCGCCAGCGGATAGGCGGAGAAGTCGGCAAATGCGACGTCGTCGGCATTCTCGATCCCCTGGGCGCGGGCCATCACCTCGGCCAGCGCCGTCGTCGCATAGGGGCCGTCGGCGAAGTTGCTGGCGAAATCGTCCTGCTTGGCGGTCGTATAGACGAGGATACCCTTGGGATCGAAGAGGTAGAGGTCGCCATAGCCGGCCGAGAGAACCTGCTGGCGGAAGTGCGGCTGCACCTTGGTGTGCGGCGTCGCATAGGTCAGCTTGGTGTCTGGCGTGTCGAGCAGCAGGCGTTCGTTCGCCGGGTTGGGGTTCCCGTCGATATAGACCTTGCGCAGCGCTGCGCCTGGATCGGGCTCCTTGATCTGCAGCCAGGCACCCGCAAAATCGCGCAGGGCCTGGATGGTCGCATCGGCCTTCGAGGTTGCAACGAGGTTCTCGGCGACCGACTGCATGTAGAAGCTGAGCTGATTGGCGCGCTCGAAGGCCAGGGTGGAGAGATTCTGCCGGGCTTGTGTTCCGAGCGACTCCGATCCGATGAAGTAGCTGGCGGTGCCCACACCTCCGCCCACCAGCACGGCCGAGACCAACAGGGCCATCGGCAGCTTCTTGGCGATCGACAAGGACTTCAGCTTGAGCATGAACGCACCCCCAGCGTCCGGCCGCCATCCTGGCGCCGGTTCCACACCTGCTCAATTCTCAGGCAGCCCGGCTTAAGCCCGCGTTAAGGCTCAGCAGTTTCCCGGCCGATAAGTCCCACTATTCCCGGTGATAGGGATGACCCGAGAGAATGGTCGTCGCTCGGTAAAGCTGTTCGGCCAGCATGATCCGCACCAGCTGGTGCGGCCAGGTGAGGGGGGAGAAGCTCAACGTCACCGCGGCCGTCCTGACGAAGTCCGGTTCAAGCCCATCGGCGCCGCCGATGACAAAGCTCACCGCCGGGCGGCCGTCGTCGCGCCAGCGGGCGATCTGGTTGGCAAAGGCCTCCGAGCCCAGCGTCCTGCCGCGTTCATCCAGCGCCACTACGATGCCCTCGGGCAGGGCGGCGCGCAGGGCTTTCGCCTCTTCGGCCTTGCGGGCCGGGGAGGTAGAGGCGCGGGACTCGGTGAGTTCGATAGTCTCGAAGCCGCTGAGGCCGAGCGGCCTGCCGCTGGCGATGGCGCGGTCGAGATAGCGGCCGACAAGCTCGCGCTCGGGGCCTTGCTTCATGCGGCCAACCGCGGCGATCGCGATCCTCATCGCCGCGTGTCAGTTCGTCAGTGCGCGTCGGCGGCGAAGTCGGCCGCCCACATCTTCTCGAGATTGTAGAACTCGCGCACTTCGGGCCGGAAGATATGGACGATCACGTCGCCGCCATCGACCAGCACCCAGTCGGCATGCGGCAGTCCCTCGACGCGCGGCTTGCCAAAGCCATGCTCGCGCAAAGCTTTGACCACCTGGTCGGCGACGGCACTGACATGGCGGTTGGAGCGGCCGGAGGTGACGACCATATGGTCCGACAGCGACGACTTGCCCGTGATGTCGATGGCAACAGTCTGCTCCGCCTTGGCATCCTCAAGGCTCTTCAGCACAACATCAATCATCGGGAGGGCAGGGGTCGCAGCCGCATTCGGCTCGATCGTTTCGGTCTTCGTCTTGGAGACTGCGGCCATCAGCAATTGGCCTCAGCCCACGCTCTTACAGCATGAGTCATGCGTGTTTCAGCTTACCTCGGTTGTTGGGTCGATTGTCGCTCACGAAGGCGATTGTCGTTTGTCCCATGGCTAAGAGTGACCACAGTCACTCGTCAATAATATGACGCTTCGCCCCTGCTTCTGCAAGGGAACGGCGAATTTCAATTTGCAGCGGTCGCCTTTCCGGCCCGGATCGCGGTCGAAGACTGGTCCGACATAATGCCGCGCAGATAAACCCACGCCGGGGCCTCGCGGTCGGCGAGCGACTCGGCTTCGACCTCGCGCAGGCGGAAGGGCTTCAATGCCGTCGCCGCCTTGCTCGAGGTCGCGCGGAGGATAGAGCCGGGCCGCGCATAGACGGCCATCGGCATCAGATCGGCAATGTCGCGCCAGCGTTCCCATTTGTCGAACTGCGCCAGATTGTCGGCCCCCATGATCCAGACGAACTTCACCCCGATGCAGGCTTCACGCAGGAAACTCAGCGTGTCGAAGGCGTAGCGGAAGCCGTGCTCGGCCTCGAAGCCGGTCACCTCGATGCGCGGATGATTCATCAGCTCCCGGGTCTTCCGCACCCGCTCCTCAAGTGGAGCGAGATTGTTGTTTTCCTTGAGCGGATTGCCCGGCGAAGCCAGCAACCAGACGCTGTCGAGCCGCAGCCGCCGGAGGCACTGCAGCGCCACCAGGCGGTGACCCTCATGGGCCGGATTGAAGCTGCCACCGAAGAGCCCCACGCGCATTCCCGGCGCATGGATCGGCAGTTCGGTGATGCCGGCAATACGAGGCATCAGGCGCGCGTCTGCCCCGTGCCGCGCACCAGGTATTTGAAGCTGGTCAACTGCTCGACGCCCACCGGCCCGCGCGCATGGAATTTTCCCGTCGCGATGCCGATCTCGCCGCCAAAGCCGAACTCGCCGCCATCCGCGAACTGGGTCGAGGCGTTGTGGAGCAGGATGGCGCTGTCGATCTCGGCAAAGAAGCGCTGCACCGCTGAGGAGTCCTCGCTGATGATCGCCTCGGTATGGTGGCTCGAATAGGTGTTGATGTGGTCGATGGCCTCGCCCACGTCCTTGACCACCTTCACCGAGAGGATGGCGTCCTCGTATTCGGTCCGCCAGTCTTCCTCGGTCGCGGGCTTCGCCGTCGGGATCAGCTTCTGAATGCGCTGGTCGCCGCGAATTTCGCAGCCCTTGGCGATCAGCGCGTCGATCACGGACTTGGCCACGTCGGGTAGCAGGCGTTCATGGACCAGCAACGTCTCGGTGGCGCCACAAATGCCGGTGCGGCGCATCTTTGCGTTGACGGTAACCTCCACCGCCATGTGCGGATCGGCGCTGGCGTCGAGATAGGTGTGGCAGAGCCCTTCGAGGTGCGCGAATACCGGAACCCGCGCTTCCTGCTGCACCCGCGCCACCAGCGTCCTGCCGCCGCGCGGCACGATGACGTCGATATTGCCGTCGAGCCCGCGCAGCATCTCGCCCACCGCTGCCCGATCGGTGGTCGGCACGATCTGGATGGACGCCTCCGGCAAGCCGGCGCTCTTCAGGCCCTCGACGAGACAGGCATGGATCGCCCGGGTCGAGTGCACGCTGTCCGAACCGCCCCGGAGGATCACCGCGTTGCCCGATTTCAGCGTCAGCGCACCGGCATCGGCAGTGACGTTGGGCCGGCTCTCGAAGATGACGCCGATGACGCCGAGCGGTGTCCGCACGCGCGAAATGGTCATGCCATTGGGCCGAGTCCACTCCGCCATCACCTCGCCCACCGGATCAGGCAGTTCGGCAATGGTGCGGAGCCCGTCGATCATGGCGTCGATGCGCTTGTCGTTGAGCTGCAGGCGGTCGAGGAAGGCCTTGGAAATGCCTTTGGCTTCAGCCGCTTGCATGTCGAGCGCGTTGGCCTCGAGGATCTCGGCGCGGTGGCGGTTCATCGCCTGCGCCGCGCCGACCAGCGCCGCATGCTTGCGCTCGGCCGTGGTGAAGGCGAGCACGGCCGCCGCCGCCCTGGCCTTGCGGCCGATGTCGGCCATCAGGGCGGGCAGGTCGCTGGCATAGACTTCGGCAACGCTCATCACACCTTGGCCTCCAGCCCCATCAGCACGACCATGTTGTCGCGATGCACCATCTCGGTGCGTGCATCCTGGCCCAGGATCTGCTCGATCCGGGCAGAATTCTTGCCTTTGGCGAGCTCCGCCTGCTCGCGGCCCATGCCGGCGAGGCCACGGGCGATTTCGCGACCGTTCGGATCGAAGACCGAGATGGCATCGCCGCGGACGAAGTCGCCATGCACGGCGGTGACGCCGATGGGCAGAAGGCTCTTGCCCGAGAGCAGCGCCTTGGCGGCGCCGGCATCGACGTGCACGGTGCCGGCCACTTCCAGCGTGCCCATGATCCAGCGCTTACGCGCCTGCGCCCGCGACTCGGCCGGGGCGAACAGCGTGTGGCGCGCCCCTTCGGTCAGTGCCTTCAGCGGATGGTTTTCGGTGCCCTTGGCGATGATCATGGCGGTGCCGGCGAGGGTCGCGATCTTCCCGGCCTCGATCTTGGTGGTCATGCCGCCGCGCGAGAGGTGACTCGCCGCGCCCCCTGCCATGGCCTCGATCTCGGGCGTGATCGCCGCCACGTGTGGCAGGTGGGTGGCGTCCGGGTTCTTGCCGGGGGGAGCAGTGTAGAGCCCGTCAATGTCCGACAGCAGGATCAGGCAGTCGGCTTCGATCATCGTCGCGACTCGGGCCGACAGGCGGTCGTTGTCGCCGTAGCGGATCTCGGCCGTCGCCACCGAGTCGTTCTCGTTGATGATCGGTACGGCGCCCAGGCCGAGCAGCGTCGAGATGGTGGTGCGGGCGTTGAGGAAGTAGCGCCGCTCTTCGGTGATGTTGGGCGTCAACAGAATTTGCCCGGTGACGATGCCATGTTCGCCCAGCACGTCTGCCCAGGCCTGGCTCAGCGCGATCTGTCCGGCGCTTGCGGCGGCCTGGCTCTGGTCGAGCGGCAGGCTCACGGCCTCGAGGCCGAGCAAGCGCCGGCCGAGTGAGATGGCCCCCGATGAGACGATCACCACGGAGCAGCCGGCGGCCCGAAGCTCGGCGATGTCCGAGGCGATCGAACGCAGCCATTCGGCGCGCAGCTTGCCGGTCTTGCCGTCGACGAGCAAAGCCGAGCCGATCTTGACGGTGAGGCGCCGATAGGGCGCGAGCGCGTTGCTCATCAGGGCACCCAGTGCGGCTCCACGGCGCGGCGTTCGGCTTCGGCGCGCTCAGCCTTCTCGGCGTCGAGCACGCCGGTGATGCGATAGAGCACGTCCTGCACGCCCGTGCCGGTGGCCCCCGAAGCGGTCAGCACGTCGGCCTTGGACAGGCGCTTGAGCACCTTCGCCTTCTCCTTGATGTCGTCCGGCGTCAGCGCATCGATCTTGTTGAGCACCACGATCTCGCGCTTTTCGGCCAGCTCCTCGTTATAGGCCGCAAGTTCGTTGCGGATGGTCTTGTAGGCGGTTTTCACATCGTCCTGCGTGCCGTCGATCAAATGCACCAAAACGCCGCAGCGCTCGACATGGCCGAGGAAGCGATCGCCTAAGCCCTGGCCTTCGCTGGCCCCTTCGATCAGCCCCGGAATGTCGGCGAGGACGAAGTCGCGTCCGCCCGCTTTCACCACGCCGAGATTGGGATGCAGCGTGGTGAATGGATAATCCGCGATCTTGGGCTTGGCGGCCGACACCGCCGCAAGAAAGGTGGATTTGCCGGCATTGGGCAGGCCGACGAGTCCGGCATCGGCGATGAGCTTCAGCCGCAGCCAGATCCACTTCTCGGTGCCCGGCAGGCCGGGATTTGCATGCCGCGGCGCCTGATTGGCCGAGGTTTTGAAGTGGGCGTTGCCGAAGCCGCCATTGCCGCCCGAAATCAGCACCATCTCCTGGCCGACCTCGGTGAAATCGGCAATCAGCGTCTCGTTGTCCTCCTCGAAGATTTGAGTGCCCACCGGCACCTTGAGGATCACGTCGCGCCCATCGGCTCCAGTGCGGTTCTTGCCCATGCCATGGGTGCCGGTGCCAGCCTTGAAGTGCTGCTGATAGCGATAATCGATCAGGGTATTGAGGCCATCGACGCATTTGACGATGACGTCGCCGCCGCGTCCGCCATTGCCGCCATTGGGCCCGCCGAACTCGACGAACTTCTCGCGCAGGAATGACACCGCGCCAGCGCCACCATCGCCGGAGCGGACGTAAATCTTGGCCTGGTCGAGAAATTTCATGTCGTGGGTTCGCCTGTTGTCGCGATACTAACGCCAAACGGGCAGGTCGCCTATGGCAGCCCGCCTTGCGCTCCAAGTCTCGCGCGTCAATTCGGTGTCGATATGGCGCACCTCTTCGCCGCGCGCAAGGCAGAGCCGGTAAGAGCTTCCGGTTTCGGTAAAGCCCAGCTTCTTCTGAATCGCCAGCGAGGCCTTGTTGAAGTGGAAGACGCCCGAGCCGATGGCGGGCGCGGCAGTGACCTCGAAATACCAGCCCAGGGCGGCCGCACAGGCCTCGGTCATGAAGCCGCGGTTCCAGTAGGGTTCGCCCAGCCAATAGCCGATCACCGTTCCCTGCTCGTCGTCGTGGAACCCGACATGGCCGATCAAGCCTTCACCATCGAGATCGATGGTAAAGCCGGTCTCGCCCGGCGGCCGGTCCGGTCGCCACGTCCGCAGCCACGCCTTGGCATCGGCGAGCCGATAAGGGTAGGGGACCCGCGAGAGGTTGCCGGCGACGGCGAAGTTGTCGAGGAAGCGCGCCAGCCGCTCGGCGTCGCTGGGCATCGGCTGGCGCAGGGTCAGGCGGCGGGTCGTGAGACTTACATCCACTTGGGCTGCTCCAGCTCGAGGTAGATCGTCGGCTTGCCGGCAGCGTTGCCGACCGTGTCGAGCCCCTCGCGGACGCGGCGGAAGCCGGCCTTTTCGAGAACGTTGAGGGAGGCGGTGTTAGTTGCCAAGGCCCGCGATTTGAGGCGCGGATAGGCGCGCGTGGCAAAGGCGGCCTCAGTGAGGCCCTTCACCGCTTCCGACATAATGCCCTTGCCCCAATGGGGCTCGCCGAGCCAATAACCGAGCTCCGGCGGCTCGCCCTCCGCATAGGAGAAGCCGATAATGCCGAGGAATTCGCCATTCATGGTGATGGCGTAGGGCCGCTCGTCGGGACGCAGCGCCATGATCTCGACGAAGGCGATCGCGTCGGCGCGTGTATAGGGATGCGGCAGCCGTGCCAGCACTTCGAAGATCTTGCGGTTGTCGGCGAGCCGGACGAGGTCGGGAACGTCGCCGCGCATCGGGGCGCGGAGCACGAGGCGCGGGGTCGAAATCTTGCCCGGCAGCATGTCTCGCTGTCGCCGGGCGGAAATGGCGTGAGTGGCGGCCTCCAGGGCGCGCGCCTGCGCTATCCGGGAGGCGGAGGACCTCCGGACAGGAAATAGGGGCTCCTCGTAGATTTCCTTCTTCATCTCACGCAATCCTCAGTTCAGACGAGAGCATCCGGGTTTCGGTCCAGACGATGACTTCACCATCGCGCAAGGCGCGGTAGCGCATGCCGCGCCCCATCATGTTGCGCACGGCGCGCTCCGCCGCGGCACTTTCGGGATGGGGCGAGCGGAAGTGTGGAACGATCGAGTAGTCGATAAGCCCGAGGCCATCCCAGGTCGGCTCGGGGTCATAGCCGGCCGGCACCTCGTCGGGGTCGTCCATCAGGTCGATGCCGCGCAGCGTCGGCGAGGCGACCACCGCGCCGGCCGAGAAGCCGCCATAGACGATCTCGTCACGCTCCAGCATGCCGGTCATAACATCGTCGAATCCCGACTGCTTCATGGCACGGCGCAGCACGAAGGCATTGCCGCCGGTCACCCAGACCAGGTCGAACTCGCCGAGCTTTGCCGCCAGCGCATCCGGCGCGCTGAAGAAGCGCCGGAGGTCGAGCTCTTCGGTCTCGAGCCCGAGTGCGCGGAGCTCGAGATGCGGATCGTAGACTTCGTCGCGGTAGATGGCCCGGGCGGTGGACGAAATGTTGTCCAGCGCATTCGAGACGATTGCCGTCCGCTTGCCCGACCCGAGCAGTGCCAACAGCGATCCCGCCCGGTCGCCCATGCGATAAGAAGAAAGATAAAGTCTCATTTTCAGCCGCCCTCACAGCGAAAAAGACACGAAAAAGGGGAGCCGGCGACCGGCTCCCCTTTACGGAACTTCTTGGCTTGGTGGCTGAGAGTCTGCCTTGCCGGGGAGCTGGTCTCCGGCAGGGTTGACTTGAACCTACCGGGTTATTCTGCTGCTTCCTGTGCCGGGAGCACCGACACGAAGACTTTGTTGTTAGCTCGGGTTTTGAAGGCGACGGAGCCGCCGACAGTGGCATAGATGGTATGGTCGATACCCATGCCGACACCCGTGCCCGGATGCCACTTGGTGCCGCGTTGGCGGATGATGATGTTGCCGGGGACCACGGTTTCGCCGCCGAACTTCTTGACGCCGAGACGACGGCCAGCCGTGTCACGACCGTTGCGGGACGAACCGCCTGCTTTCTTATGTGCCATCGGTCTAGCTCCTTATTCCTTGTCAGCCTTGGGCGCCGCCTTCTTGGCGGCAGGCTTCTTCTCAGCGGCGGGCTTTTCAGCCTTGGCCTTGGTGGTCTTTTCGGCCTTGGGCTCAGCCGCGGCCTTCTTGGCAGGGGCCTTCTTCGGC
>DATCRS010000271.1:0-2907 GCA_036568845.1 Devosia sp.
GGTCTATGATGCGCCGGCCGATCTTGATTTCAAGACAGCGATGGGCAAGGCGAAGATGTCTGTGCATCTGGGCTCGCATGTCGCCGAGACGGGCGTCGAAACGATCTGGCATCTGCCCGCAGCGCACTACCTCGAGTCCTGGTCGGATGCGCGCGCCTATGATGGTTCGGTTTCAATCGTGCAGCCTCTGATCGAGCCGCTCTATGGCGGCCATACGACGCACGATTTTCTGCAGGCGATGCTGGATGACCCGACGGCCTCAGCCTATACGGCTGTGCAGCAGACCTGGGCCTCGGTTACGGGCAAGGGCGACGCCGGCCTCAATTGGCGCAAGGCGTTGCATGCGGGCTGGCTCGAGGGCGCTCCGGCTGCGGCCGCCAGCGAGATCAAGCTTGCAACGACCGTTCCAGCCCCGTCCTCGAAGGAGAGCTTCGAGATCATCTTCCGTCCCGACCCGAATATCTATGACGGGCGCTACTCCAATGTCGGCTGGCTGCAGGAACTGCCTAAGCCGATCACGAATCTGGCCTGGGATAACGCCGCGCTGGTCTCGCCGGCGACCCTGACCAAATTGGGCGTCGAGGAAGCCGATATCGTCGAGCTGACCGTGGGCTCGTACAAGGTGAAGGCGCCGGTGCTGGTCGCCTTCGGGCATCCGGATAACTCGGCGACGGTCTATCTTGGCTACGGCCGCGAGCAGGCTGGCCGCGTCGGCTCGGGCGCAGGCTTCAATGCCTATGCAATTCGAACCTCGGACGCGCCGCTTTATGCGACGGGTTCGATCAAGAAGGTCGACGGCAAGTGGGGCATCGCCGTCACCAAGAGCCACTACCAGGATCACCGTTCGAAGTTTGCGCAGTACGGCTTCACCACGCCGAAAGAAGACAAGCAGGGGGCGGGCAATAACTCGCTCGAAGGCAATGAGGCGGAAGAGCGCGGCGTGATCCGCGCGGCGACGCTCGAAGAGTGGAAGAAGAACCCGAACTTCGCCAACCTCGACGACGAAGAGCATCCGGTTGATCATCGCGAGACCACGCTCTTTCCCAACTGGGAGTACAACGGCAATGCCTGGGGCATGTCGATCGACCTCAACAGCTGTGTCGGCTGCAACGCCTGCATCGTCGGTTGTTACGCGGAAAACAACATCGCGGTCGTCGGCAAGCAGCAGGTGCGCATCGGCCGCAACATGCAGTGGCTGCGCATCGATACTTACTTTGAAGGCGATCTCTCGGCGCCGCGCGCGCACTTCCAGCCGATGGCCTGCCAGCACTGCGAAAACGCGCCGTGCGAACAGGTCTGCCCGGTCGGCGCGACGGTGCACACGCCGGAAGGCCTGAACTCGATGGTCTATAACCGCTGCGTCGGCACCCGCTACTGCTCGAATAACTGCCCGTACAAGGTGCGCCGCTTTAACTTCCTGCTCTTCTCGGATTTTGAGAGCGAGAGTCTGAAGCTGATGCGCAACCCCGACGTCTCGGTCCGTTCGCGCGGCGTGATGGAAAAGTGCAGCTACTGCGTGCAGCGCATTCAGGAAGCCAAGATCAACGCCGACAAGGAAAACCGCGGCGTGCATGACGGTGAGATTGTCACCGCCTGCCAGCAGGCCTGCCCAACGCAGGCGATCACCTTCGGCAACATCAATGACAAGGCCAGCAAGGTGGCCAAACTCCGCGCCGACCAGCGCAGCTACTCCGTGCTGGCCGACCTGAATACCCGGCCGCGCACCCAGTACATGGCGGCAGTGCTTAACCCCAATCCGGAGCTGGCCGAAGGGCCGGTGGAGCATGCCGGCTAAGGGCGGCCAGAGGATAGGATCAGTGACGGAAATCAGCAATAAGGGTTACGAGGCTTAACTGGCGATGGCGACCAAGAACATAACGACCAACGATCCGATGATCGATCCCCTGACAGGGGAGTACCAGGTTCTCGGGCCGGGACAGACCTTCAAGTCGGTCACGGCGAAGATCTCGGACATTGTGCTGACGCCGCATACGCCGCTGGGGTGGTTTGCGTTCCTCGGTATCGCCGGCGCGGTGGCGGTCTTTTTGCTCACCGCGGTGACCTGGCTCTTCCTGAAGGGCACCGGCATCTGGGCGATCACGCAGCCAGTGGCCTGGGGCTTCGCCATCATCAACTTCGTCTGGTGGATCGGCATCGGCCACGCCGGCACGCTGATCTCGGCGATTCTGTTGCTCTTCAAGCAGGGATGGCGCAACTCCATCAACCGCTTCGCCGAGGCGATGACGATCTTCGCCGTCGTCTGCGCCGGCATGTTCCCGCTGATCCACGTTGGCCGCCCGTGGCTGGGCTACTGGCTCTTCCCGCTGCCCTTCACCATGAATGTCTGGCCGCAGTTCCGCTCGCCGCTGCTCTGGGACGTCTTCGCCGTCTCCACCTACGCGACGATCTCGGTGGTCTTCTGGTACATGGGCATGATCCCCGACTTCGGCACGCTGCGCGATCGTGCGCAGTCACCGCTGGCGAAGTATGTCTACGGCTGGGCTTCGCTCGGCTGGCGCGGCTCGGTCAAGCACTGGATGCGCTATGAGACGGCATCGCTGCTGCTCGCCGGCCTGGCCACTCCGCTGGTGCTCTCGGTGCATACGGTCATCAGCTTCGACTTCGCGGTTGCGGTCCTGCCCGGCTGGCACACCACCATCTTCCCGCCCTACTTCCTCGCCGGCGCCATCTACTCCGGCTTCGCCATGGTGCTGACGCTGGCGATCCCGCTGCGCTCGGTCTTTCACCTGGAAGACCTGGTCACCGATCGCCACATCGACAACATGGGCAAGGTCATGCTCGGCACCGGCTCCATCGTCGCCTACGGCTACGGCATGGAAGTCTTCATGGCCTGGTACTCGGGCTCCCACTGGGAGTTCTTCATGATGTGGAACCGCATGTTCGGGC
>DATCRS010000272.1:0-23257 GCA_036568845.1 Devosia sp.
CGCTGGGGCCGGTGACCCGCGTCGAGACCCGGTTCGACGGCGAACCGCTTGCCGCCATCACCGACCCCAACCAGCTCGAAACGGCGCTCCTCAACCTCTGCGTCAACGCGCGTGACGCCATGCCGGACGGTGGGCTTATCCGGATTTCCGCACACCACGAGACGCTCGAGGAGGACAACAGCCAGCAGCTCGCACCTGGCGACTATGTCTGCCTCACGGTGTCAGATGACGGCGAGGGCATGGACGAGGAGACCCTGGCCAAGGCGGCGGAGCCGTTCTTCACCACCAAGGGGGTGGGCAAGGGCTCGGGTCTTGGCCTGCCCATGGTTCACGGCCTTGCCGCGCAATCGGGCGGCCGCCTCATTCTCAAGAGCCGACTGGGCGAGGGGACGACCGCCGAGCTCTGGCTGCCGGCGGCGGAAGCGCCCGCCGTTCAGGAGTTCGTGCCGCAGGCAGAAGAGACCGATGCCGCCAACCGGCCGCTCAACATCCTCGCCGTCGACGACGATGCACTGGTGCTGATGAACACGGCGATGATGCTCGAGGACCTGGGCCACAGCGTGCACGAGGTCACCAGCGGCAAGGCGGCGCTGGCGGTGCTGGAATCGGGCGAGCCGATCGACCTCGTGGTCTCCGACCATGCCATGCCCGGGATGACAGGTAGCCAGCTGGCGCTCGCCATTCACATGATTTGGCCCGACCTGCCGGTGATCCTTGCCACGGGCTATGCCGAGCTGCCGCGGGGCAGTGCCATCGACCTGCCGCGGCTGGCAAAGCCGTTCTCGCAAAAGGAATTGGCGAAGGCGATCGCCGAGGTGGTGCGGCGCTAGGCTCTAGGCCTTGCTCGACACCGGACGGAAGAGGGTCACGCTCACCGGCGCGAAGTCATCGCTCAAGTGCCAGACCTTGGCGCGGGCCTGTTCGGGCCTGCCGTGCACGCACAGCGTCTCGCCCAGGGCGATCTCAGCCGCACGGATCGGGCCGTCGGCGTCGACATGGATGCAGGTTGTCTTGTCCGGGTGCCCGTCCTCGGCCATCGGTTGCACGCTGTAGCGGGCAGCTGACGAAGTCTTGCTCACGGATCTCTCGTGGAACGTTTCGGCTAGGTCTTCGCGGCCGGTGCGGCCCGATCGACCGGGCAGTGGAACGGCGCCACGCTGCACCTGGTTCCGTCGTCTCCGTCACTTGGGGGCGGGTAAATATCTCAATGCGATCCCCCTGCCAACCCCCGCCGCGTCATGGCTGGAATGCAAGGGCCGTCGGTCGCCTGCAACTCTCCCACAAGGGGGAGGAGAAGGAGAGATCGAGCCACAGCGCCATTAGGCCCTCATGGCCCCCCCAGTAGCCTCATCCTGAGCGTATCGAAGGGTGATGAGCCGCCTATGCAAAGGTCCGGTGGACCTTTGCCGGCGAAGAACGCCCGTAGCGCTACGCGCGCAGGGCTATGGCGTGGCACCGGTTCGGCAGCCCCTCGTGAGGTCCGCCCGGCTCACACCCGCTACAGGGGCACCACGCAGACCGCATGGCTGCCATGACTTGAACGAAACGGACCGTTCCGTTAAATGCCAGAACGCGCCGTTTCGATAAGGCGCGGTTCCGTCTCGGGAGAGTTTCCATGACTGCTGCTGACATTGCCGCCCACTCCGCTCCGCTCTCTTCTGCCGCTGCACCGCCGCGGCCGATCCGCTGGCGGCAGGCGCTGCTGACCGGGGTTGCCGTCTATCCGGCCATCACGCTCTACCTCTATTTGCTGTTCCCGCTTACCGACGGCTGGGCGCTGTGGCAGCGGACGGCGCTGTTGGTGCCGTTGATGGTGGCGACCATCGTCTGGGTCATCGCGCCGTTGCTGCAGCGCTATTTCGGCTGGTTCATCATGGGCCGGAAGCGCAAGTAGTTGCGCCTCGGGGCGCGATGGGGCAAACGGGTCGGGCACTTCCCGCAAGAAGGACGGCGATCATGGCCCACCCGGTTTCCCCCCTCGCGCCCAAGGACTATCCCGAACTGCCGGAGGTGGCGGGCGTCCGGTTCGCCACGGCCGAAGCCGGGATCAAGTACCAGAACCGCACCGACGTGCTGCTGGTCGCCATGGACCCGGGCACTGTGGTTGCCGGCGTCCTCACCCGCTCGAAATGCCCGTCGGCTGCGGTCGACTGGTGCAGGGCGCGGCTGGCGAGCGGCAAGGCCCGGGCGCTGCTGGTCAATTCGGGCAATGCCAATGCCTTCACCGGACAGAAGGGCAGGAGCTCGACTGCCGCTTCCGCCGCCTTCGTCGCCGAGGCGCTGGGTGTTTCCTCCGACGAAATCTTCCTCGCCTCTACCGGCGTCATCGGCGAGCCGCTCGATCCGCAGAAATTCGCCGGCGTCACCCAGGACATGGCCGGGCGCCTCGCGCCGGCACCGTGGATGGACGCCGCCAAGGCGATCATGACCACGGACACCTTCCCCAAGGTCGCGACCGCCACCGTCGAGTTCGACGGCGTGCCGGTGGTGATCTCGGGCATCGCCAAGGGTTCGGGCATGATCGCACCCGACATGGCGACCATGCTCTCCTTCATCTTCACCGATGCGCCGATCTCTGCCTCGGTGCTCCAGGCCCTGCTACAGCCGCAGATCGACCGCTCGTTCAACGCCATCACGGTCGACAGCGACACCTCGACGTCCGACACCTGCCTCGTCTTCGCCACCGGCAAGGCGGGCATCGCCCCGATCGTCAACAGCAACGACCCACGTGCCACTACCTTCGGCGAGGCGCTGGGGGACGTTCTCCACGAGCTTGCCATGTGGACGGTGAAGGACGGCGAAGGCGCGACCAAGCTCGTCACCGTCAACGTCACAGGCGCCACCTCGGACCAGAGCGCGTTCCGCATCGCCCAGTCGATCGCCAACTCTCCCTTGGTGAAGACGGCGATCGCCGGCGAGGACGCCAATTGGGGCCGCATCGTCATGGCTGTGGGCAAGGCGGGGGAGCCGGCGGATCGCGACAGGCTCGCCATCCGCTTCGGCGAGTTCACATTGGCCGAGCAGGGCGAACGCGCACCCTCCTACGACGAGGCCGCGACCAGCGCCTACATGAAGAATTCCGAGCTCGAGATCGGTGTCGATATCGGCCTCGGCTCGGGCTCGGCGACGGTCTATACCTGCGACCTCACGCACGGCTATATCGACATCAACGGCAGCTACCGGAGCTGACCCTTGCTGCCCTCGGTCGCCGATATCGAGAGCGCAACCCTCGGCGCCTGGCCGGCGCTGCAGGTGGCGCATGACCGGCTGTGGCTCTGGCGCGGTGCCAAAGGCTACTCCAAGCGCGCCAATTCAATCCACTGCCTCGATCCATCCGATGGCGAGGATGCCGACGCGCGGCTCGCGCGCATGGCGGCGCTCTCGCGCTACAACGAGCTGCCGCCGGTGTTCCGGGTCACCCCGCTGACCGCGGCCGGTGCGCTCGCCGCACTCGACCGGGCAGGGTGGCAGCCCTTCGAGCCGAGTCTTGTCCTTGCGCAGGAAATGCCCGAGGACGATTGGGAGGTGCGCGCCAAAGTGCGGCTCCACGACCCGCGCAATCCCGATTGGTACGAGGCGCAGAGCGCCATGTCGGGCTACAATCCCCACACCCTGGCCATCCTCAAGGCCATCCTCGACGCTTCGGCGCATGAGAATTGCGGCATTCTCGCCCTCGACGAGGACGGTGTGCCGGTGTCCGCAGTGCTTGCCAGCGTCGCCAACGGGATCGGCGTCTATCTCAACGTCATCACCCGGCCCGAGGCTCGCGGCAAAGGCTACGGCCGGGCCGCGATGAGCGCCGCCCTCAACTGGGCCCGTTCCGCCGGCGCCACGGCCTCAGCAATCCAGGTGCTCGGCGTCAATACGCCGGCCGTCAGCCTCTATACCTCGCTGGGCTTTGCCCGAGTCTACGACTACCACTACCGGAAGCCCGCCGAATGAAGATCTCGCTCGTTGTCGCTTGCGCCCTGGTGGATGCCGACCGCCGCGTGCTCATCGCGCAGCGGCCGGAAGGCAAGCAGCTCGCGGGGCTCTGGGAGTTCCCCGGCGGCAAGATCGAGCCGGGCGAAACGCCCGAGGCGGCGCTCATCCGCGAGCTCGAGGAAGAGCTGGGCGTTTCGACCAAGACCGCCTGCCTCGCGCCCCTGACATTTGCCTCGCATTCTTATGAAAGCTTTCACCTCCTGATGCCACTTTACGTCTGCCGGAAGTGGCAGGGGGTGGCGCAACCGCGCGAACACGCCGCCCTCAAATGGGTCCGCCCGCAGGCCCTGCGGGACTATCCCATGCCGCCAGCCGACGAACCGCTGATCGCTCCGCTCTGCGATCTGCTCTAGCTGGTGGGACCCATGCTGCGTCGCCTCGTGATCCGCTTCATCGATGACCAGTCGGGCGCAACAGCCATCGAGTACGGCATGATCGCGGCGCTGGTGGCCGTCGGCGCCATCGTGGCCATCACCACCTTCGGCGAAAGTCTCGTCGGCCTCTTCGGTGTGGTGGAAAACAGGGCCGGTGGCGCCATGGCGGCTGCGGCCCACAGCACCGGCTAAGCCCGTCCAAGCACGTCCTTGAGGCTCACCTGCGCACTGCCCGGCTTGAGCGGCTTCTGCTGGCTTTCGTCCGGCGCCCAGCCGCTCATCCAGATGATCTCCAGCGTCGCGCGGATGCGTCCGTCGGGGTCCGAGAACGCCTCGGCATAGGCTTGTGCTGCCGCCGCAAGCAGCCGCGGGGTCATCATCCGCCCCGGCCGCTCCGCCAGCGGATTGCTCGCGCCCAAGGCGCGGATCTCCTGCATCAGGGCGATCGGGTTGGCATAGCGCACCGTATGCGTTTCGATGTCGGTGACCGGCAGCGCCAGTCCGGCGCGCTGCAGCAGACCGCCGGCATCCGCCAGCGGGATGAACGGCGCCACCCGGGCGAAAGCCCCGCCCGAGAGGGCCGCCTCCGCCGTCAGGAAGGCATGGCGCAGCTCCTGCAGGCTGTCCCCGCCAATGGCGGCCGCGACGAACAGCCCATCCGGCGCCAGATGCTGCCGGACCCGGGCGAGGAAGCCGACCACGTCGTTCACCACCTGCAGGTCGAAGATCGAAACGATGAGGTCATAACCGGTCTTGGGCAAGGTGAGCCGCTCGGGGTCGAGACCATATGGACCAGTCGTGGAATAGCGCTCGAACGGAAAGCTGCCGTCGCGGGTATTGCCGCGCTCGGGCATCCGGCTCGCATCCGGCGAGAGGATCGCCGCCTGCTTGAACGTACGGGTGACCACCGTCAGCCGGTCCTCGAGATCATCGAGCGCCAGCTTGGTGACAAAGTCCTCCGCTTCCGGCTTCCGGCGCCGCAGCCGTTCGGCAATCAACTCGCGGTCGAAGGTTCTGGGGGGCTGCATGCTCAGCCCTCCGGCTGCATCGACCACATGCGGCGGATGACGCCATCCTCGATCGCATACGCGACGATGATCTCCATCGGCTCCGGTCCGATCCCAGTGATCCGCTCGTGGTCGATGATCTTCGAACCCATCACCAGCCGCCCGACGATCTCCGCATGGAGGTCGGGCAGGTTGAACCGGTTCTCGGCGTAAAACTTCCGGAACGCTGCCTTGCCGCTGATGGCCGGCGCGGTGGCGGGCAGCCGCGTCACTTCGACATCGTCGCTGAAAACGGCGAGAAAGGCCTCGAGATCGCGGGCGTTGTAGGCAGCGAGTTGCCGCTCGACCAGCTCAAGGGGGTTCGACACCGCGCGCTCCTGTGGCAAGCTCTGCCGGAAGGGCAGATCGTTGGGGGTCCTACTGCAAGCGTCCCAAGTGGTGCAAGCATTGTCGCGACGGGCCGGCGCTGCGTGGTCGCGCCTCGGCACAAGCGTGCTCGACCAGCTCTATCCGCCCACCTGCCTCCACTGCGAGGCACCGGTGGCGATGAGCAACGCCCTCTGCCCGGCCTGCTTCCGCCAGCTCCGTCCCATCACCCCACCCCTCTGCCCCCGGCTCGGCATCCCGTTCGAGGTCCCCCTCGGCCCCGACGCGCTCTCCGCCGAAGCCATCGCCGACCCGCCGCCCTTCGACCGGGCGCGCTCAGCGGTGCTCTACAATGCGGTCGCCCGCAAGCTCGTCTCGCGCATGAAATATGGCGACCGGCCGGAGCTGGCCCAGTTCTGCGCCCGGCTGATGGCGACGGCCGGCGGGGAGTTTTGGGTCGCCGAACCCGTCCTCGTGCCGGTGCCGCTCCACCCCTGGCGCCAGTTCCTCCGCCGCTACAACCAGTCGGCTGAGCTGGCGCGGCTGGTCGCCCGCCTGGTCGGGGTCAGCCTCGATCCGCTGCTGGTCCGCCGCAAGCGCAATACCAGGCGGCAGGTCGGACTCACGGCCGATCAGCGCGAAAAAAACGTGGCCGGTGCCTTCGAGGCCGATCCCGACGTCCTCGCGCGCCTCAAGGGCAAAGGCGTGGTGATCGTCGACGACGTCATCACCACCGGCTCTACGGTCAAGGCCATGACCAGGGCGCTCCGCAAGGCCGGTGTGGAACACATCGATGTGTTGAGCTTTGCCCGTGTGACGGTCGGCGGCGACTTGTCGTGAAACGCTCGCCGGACCATATAGGGAACAACAGCTTACAACGGGACTGAGGATGCAGAAGGTCCAGATCTATACCACCCAGTGGTGCCCCTATTGCCACGCCGCCAAGGCGCTGCTCGGCGAAAAGGGCGTGGAATATGAAGAGGTGAACGCCGAGGATCCCGAGGTGCGCATGCAGATGGTGCAGCGGGCCAATGGCCGCCGCACCGTGCCGCAGATTTTCATCGGCGACACCCATGTCGGCGGCTATGACGACATGGCGGCGCTCGAGCGCCGCGGCCAGCTCGACCCGCTGCTGGCGTCGTAGTGATCATGCGCATCGCCGCCCTGCAGATGTGCTCGGGGCTCCAGCCCGGGCCTAATCTCCGCGAGCTCGACCGGCTCGCCGGTGAGGCCGCCGCGCAGGGCGCGACTTATGCACTGAGCCCCGAAGTAACGGTGGTCTTCGCGGAGAACCGCGAGGGCCTCGCGTCGGTCGCCGGTCCGTGGGAAGGCAACCCGGCCATCGCCGAAGCCTCCGAGATCGCGCGCCGGCACGGGCTACACCTCCATCTCGGCTCGCTGGCGGTGGCGCTGCCCGACGGCCGCTTCGCCAACCGCTCGGTGCTGTTCCGCCCCGACGGATCGATCGCCGCGACCTACGACAAGGTGCACCTCTTCGACGCTACCCTGCCAGGCGTCCGCGAGTACCGGGAAAGCGCCACATACGCCGGGGGCGACAAGGCGGTGCTCTCCGATGCGCCGGGTTTCCGGCTCGGCTTCACCATCTGCTACGACGTGCGATTCCCAGCGCTCCACCGTGCCCTCGCCGAGGCCGGGGCCGAAGTGCTGGCCGTTCCGGCCGCCTTCACCAAGCCGACCGGCGAGGCACACTGGCATGTGCTCCTGCGCGCTCGTGCCATCGAGACCGGCTGCTATGTCGTCGCCGCCGCCCAGGCGGGCAGTCACGAGAACGGCCGGCAAACCTACGGGCATTCGATGATCGTCGATCCCTGGGGCAAGATCATCGCCGAGCTCGACGGCGAGACGCCCGGTGTCGCGACTGCCGACATCGACCTTGCCGCCGTCGCCGCGGCGCGGGGCAGGGTGCCCGCGCTTGCCAATGCGCGGGCGTTTTCGCTAAGCGTTAACGATGCGGGCGCATCCTGAGCGTCCGAAGGGTTTTCGGTTAAGTGATCAACTACTCGCTGGTCTGCGACAACGACCACAAGTTCGATGCCTGGTTCCGCAACGCGGAAGCCTATGACGATCAGACCGCCAGAGGCATCGTCACCTGTCCGCTCTGCAATTCGGGCAAGGTGCACAAGGCGCTGATGGCGCCGTCCGTCAACCGCACCGATCTCGGCAAAGTCCCGGTTTCCATGGGCCACCCGCAACAGCAGCAGCTGCGCGAGGCGCTGGTGGCGCTCCGCCGCAAGGTCACAGCCGAGGCCGATTATGTCGGCGACAAGTTCGCCGAAGAGGCGCGCAAGATCCACTTCAAGGAAGCCGATGCGCGCGGCATCTATGGCGAGGCCACGCGCGACGAGGTGGCAAGCCTCATCGAAGATGGCGTCGATTTCATGCCCCTGCCAACCGTCCCCGAAGAGCACAACTAGTCCCTTCGGCGGGTTGCCCTTCATCGTTGGTTGCCGATAGGGTTCGCGCCTCTTTCTTCCGGAGGCACTCCCCATGAGCACACCCAACGCAGCCCTTTCGGGCACTTTCGCCATTGGCGGCGACATGGTCGTCAATCGCCTCGGCTTCGGCGCCATGCGCGTCACCGGCGACGGCATCTGGGGCGCGCCCAGGGATCCGATCGAAGCAAAGGCAACCCTCAAGCGCCTGCCCGACCTCAACATCGACTTCGTCGACACGGCCGAAGCCTATGGTCCCGCCGTCTCCGAGGAACTGCTTGCCGAGGTGCTGGCGCCCTATGGCAAGATCAAGATCGCCACCAAGGGCGGCCATTCCCGCCAGGGCCCGAATGTCTGGACGCCGATCGGCCGTCCGGAATTCCTGCGCCAGGGCGTGCTCACCAGCCTCCATCGGCTGAAACAGGAGCGGCTCGATCTCTGGCAGCTGCATCGCATTGACCCGAAAGTGCCGCGCGAGGAACAGTTCCAGACCATTGCCGGGTTCTTGAAGGAAGGCCTCATCCGCCACGCCGGCCTCTCCGAAGTGACGGTTGAGGAGATCGAGGCGGCGCAGAAGTTCTTCCCGGTCGCCACTGTGCAGAACCGCTATCATCCCGCCGACCGCGCCAGCGAAGCCGTGCTCGACTACTGCGAAACACACTCGATCGGCTTTATTCCGTGGCGCCCGCTCGACGGCGGCAATTTCCGCGGCGGCGCCTTCGATGCCTTGGGCAAGAAGTACAACGCCTCTCCCAGCCAGCTCGCTCTCGCTTGGCTTTTGAAGCGCTCCCCGGTCATGCTGCCCATCCCCGGCACCGGCAAGGTCAAGCACCTCGAGGAGAACACTGCCGCCGCGGCCATCCAGCTCTCCGACGAGGATTTCCAGGCGTTGGGCGGCCGGTGATCAACCCCCGGCTGCAAGCCCTGTGAGTGGCACATCTTCTCCCACACCACCGGCTGTCATCCCTGCGAAAGCAGTGACCCATCCTTCCACACGCTCGAATCCCTCAGTCGTCATCCTCGGGCTCCGACCCGAGGACCCATCCCTCACTCACCTGGGCGGATGAATGGGTCCCGGCTTAACGCCGGGATGCCATCAAGGGGCACCACTCCTCCCACCCACCGGCGTCATCCCCGCGCAGGTGTGCTGTTCCGCGAGATTGGCGAGGGCTTGAGCTGGGGCGGCGTAAGCGAGGCATTTAAGTCTGGTTCGATTGTAGTTGTCGACGAAGCGGCGGAGGTAGGCGTTGCGCTGCGCATGGGTATCGAACTTGTTCTTGCCTTGATTGCGACCATTGGGCTGGGCGGCGCGCAAGACCTCGGCGAGGCGGCGGTTGAAGCGCTCGACCATGCCGTTGGTTTGCGGGTGGAAGGGCCTGGAGAGCCGGTGATCAATGCCGTGCGCCGCGCAAAGGCGGTCGACGGGGTGATGGCCTGAAGGCTTGCCCTCGGGCTTGCCTTTCATGTCGACGGCGAAGCGGTCGGTGAACTCCGAGCCGTTGTCGCTGAGCAGGGTGTGTACCTTGATCGGGAAGGCGACGAGGAACCGCTGCAGGAACGCAGCAGCGGTCTTGGCACTGCGGTCGGCATGCACCTCGAGATAGACGTAGCGGGTGGCCCGCTCGATGGCGACGAAGGCGTAGGCCTTCTGCCGGTTGAGCGCCGGCAGGTGCTTGACGTCGATGTGCACGAAGCCGGCCTCGGTCTGCTCGAACCGCCCCGAAGGCGTGCTCTGGGGGGAAGGCAGGCGGTTGAGCCCACGGCGTTTGAGGCAGCGGAAGATGGCGCTGCGGCTGAGCTTGGCGTTGACGCAGCGATGCATCACCTCGGTGATGTCGTCCAGCGGCAGAGCCAGCATCCGGCGCAGGTCGCAGACCAGTTGCTGCTCCAGATCACTCAGGCTGGTGCTGAGCTGCTTGGGAACATGGGAGTGGTCGACGACCTCGCGCCGGCCGCGCCAACGCCTGATCGTCGTCTCACTCACCCCCAGTTCCGCAGCCAGTACCGCCACCGGCGACCCGCTCGACTGGATGTACGCCCTGGTTCGCGGCGTCGTCGTCGCATTCGCGTGCAGCTTCACGTCCATGCCAAGCGCTCCCTCAAAAAGGCAACGCCTCGTTCTACACCGAGTCCATCCAACCAATCGCCCGGTATCAAACACGCAGGCGGGGATCCAGGGTAACAGGCACCGGCGCAAGCGGCTCTGGATTCCCGCCTGCGCGGGAATGACGCCGATGGTATTGATATTGCAGCGGAAAAAGAACTTATCCCCACGCCTTGGCCGGCCCATAGAATAGCTCCCATCCCTTCGCCGGCGAGCCTCTGACGAGGAGGTGGCGAGCGGTGGTTCACTGAGCAATCGAGAGCTCGGATTGCTTTGCGGACCATCGCCTTGTGGGAGCGGGGTCTGGAGGGGGTCGCCCCTCCGGAGGCTCCGGGACCGACAGTGGGGCGCAGAACCCGGGCGGCCCGTCCAGAGGACGGTGCATTCCAGCCGATGCGTGTGGACGGCCCCTCCCTTTGTCCCGGGCCAACAATCCCCGACGCATGGGCGAGCCAAAAGCTCAACCATTTGCGGACTACCCGCTACGAGCCGATGGCTCGCCCAGGCCGCATCCAGGCGGCCAACCAGGTCTTTGACATCCCCGGAGGGCTTTGGCCCAACCGGTGCATCAGTGTGGACAGATGTCGCAGTCGGGATCCCTTCTCCCCCTGAGGGAGAAGGTGGATCGGCCAAAGGCCGAGACGGATGAGGGGTATCTCTCAGCTTCGCGGATGTGGAGACATACCCCTCATCCACCCTTCGGGCACCTTCTCCCTCAAGGGGAGAAGGTCGCCGACTGAGAGTTAGGCGCCCTCAGGCCGCCTTCTCCGCCAGCACCATGTAGTTCACGCCCGTATCCGAACTCCGGCGCCACTCGTCGGCCAGGGGGTGGAACACCACGCCAGTCTTCTCCACCACCTTCAGCCCGTTGCGGGTGACGAGGGCGGAAATCTCCTCGGGGGTCAGGAACTTGGCGTAGTCATGCGTGCCCCTGGGCAGCCAGCGCAGCACCCGTTCCGCGCCGACGATGGCAAGCGCGTAGGCGCGCAGCGTCCGATTGATGGTCGCGGTGAACAGGAGGCCGCCCGGTGCCACGAGGTCAGCGCAGCTCTTCATGTAGAGCGGCACATTGTCGACGTGCTCGACCACTTCCATGTTGAGCACGATGTCGAACTTCTCGCCGGCTGCTACCAGGGCTTCGGCTGTGGTGGCGCGATAGTCGATCTCAAGGCCGGACTGCTCGGCATGCAACCGGGCGATGTGGACGTTCTTCTCGCCGGCATCGATGCCGACCACATCGGCGCCGAGCCGGGCCAGCGGCTCGCTCAGCAGCCCGCCGCCGCAGCCGATATCGAGCAGCCGCAGGCCTTCGAGGGGTCGTCGCTTTGTGCCGTCACGGCCGAAACGGTCGATCGCCTTCTCGCGAATGTAACCCAGCCGGACCGGGTTGAACTTGTGCAGCGGCTTGAACTTGCCGGTCGGGTCCCACCATTCCTCGGCCATGGTCGCGAACTTGGCGATTTCCTCGGGATTAATGGTGCTCTCGGTCATCATGCACTCCTGGTGCGGGGAGACGTGAGCCCCGCAAGGCTCCGAGTCAATGCGCGTCCTTGCCTCACAGGGCGTCTTGTGGCACATCCGCGCGCAATTCTGAGCGTACCGCCGGGTTCGGTCCGGCGCGGGGACACAATGGGGCGTATCGTAGTCAAGTTCGGCGGCACCTCGGTCGCCAATGTGGAGCGCATCCGCCAGGCCGCCCGACATGTGAAGCGCGAGGTCGATGCCGGCAACGAAGTGGCCGTGGTGGTCTCGGCCATGTCGGGCAAGACCAACGAGCTCGTCGGCTGGGTCAACGAGGCCAGCAAGCTCCACGATGCGCGCGAATATGACGCGGTCGTCGCCTCGGGCGAGCAGGTCACTGCTGGCCTCATGGCCATTGTCCTCAGCGAAATGGGCATCCCGTCGCGCTCCTTCCAGGGCTGGCAGGTGCCGATCAAGACCGACGACTCGCACGGTGCCGCCCGCATTGCCGAGATCGATCCGACCGAGCTCGAGCGCCGCTTCGCCGACGGCGTCGTGCCGGTCATCACCGGCTTCCAGGGTGTCGCGCCCTCCGGCCGCGTAACGACCTTGGGCCGCGGCGGCTCCGATACCTCTGCCGTCGCCGTGGCGGCGGCGGTGAAGGCCGATCGCTGCGACATCTATACCGACGTCGACGGCGTCTACACCACCGATCCCCGCATCACCCCCAAGGCGCGTCGCCTCACCAAGATTTCCTTCGAGGAAATGCTGGAAATGGCTTCGCTCGGCGCCAAGGTCTTGATGATCCGCTCGGTCGAGATGGCCATGGCGCACAAGGTGCGCCTGACCGTCCGCTCCACTTTCGACGATCCCGAGGCGCCGCAGATAGCGCCGGACGGGACCCCCGGCGTGCCGGGTACACTGGTTTGCGATGAGGATGAGATCATGGAACAGCAGATCGTTTCGGGCGTCACGCTGGCGCGCGCCGAATCCAAGATCACGCTCCGCGACGTGAAGGACCGGCCAGGCGTCGCCGCCGCGGTTTTCGGCGCCCTCTCGGACGAATCCATTGTCGTCGACATGATCGTCCAAAACGTCTCCGAGGATGGCTCGACCACCGATATCACCTTCACCGTGCCTGACGCCGAGCATGACAAGGCGGTCGAGGCTCTCACCGCGGCGGGCGAGGCCGGGCGGTTCGAGTATCGGCTTTTGACCAGCGCCAAGGGCGGGGCCAAGGTTTCGGTGGTGGGGGTAGGCATGCGCAACCATGCCGGCGTCGCAGCCTCGATGTTCAAGGCCCTGGCCGACAAGGGGATCAACATCCAGCTGATCACCACGTCGGAAATCAAGACCTCCGTGCTCATCGACGATGAATATGCCGAGCTTGCGGTTCGCGCCCTCCATACGTATTACGGGTTGGACAAGGAAGACGCCTGACGCCAGCCGATAGGCCGCCGACGCCGGGCATCCCACAAGCGGCTTGCCCAGGCGGAGGATATGGCCACAGCGATCACCGGTCCGCGCGTGCTCTTGCGGCAGCTGCGCGAAACCATGGCGGAGCCATTGGCTGCGCAGGATCGCCTCAACAAGATCGTCGATCTCATCGCGCAGAACATGCACGCGGACGTTTGTTCGTTCTACGTGTTGCGCGACGACGGCGCCCTCGAACTCTTCGCCACGCACGGCCTCAAGGCCGAATCCGTGCACATGACGACGCTGCGGCTGGGCGAAGGCCTGGTCGGCCTCATCGCTGCTGAAGCCGAGCCGCTGAGCCTCGAAAGTGCGCCGTCGCATCCGAGCTTCGCCTACCGACCGGAGACCGGTGAGGACCCCTACAATGCTTTCCTCGGCGTCCCCGTCCTGCGCGCCGGCCAGACACTGGGCGTTCTCGTTGTCCAGAATGCCGAGCGGCACCTCTATGGCGAGGACGAGACCGAGGCGCTGCTGACCACGGCGACGATCCTCGCCGAAATGATTGCGACGTCGGAATTCGACGTCCTGATCAAGCCGGGCCAGGACATCGACCTCAGACGCCCCCGCACCTTCCACGGCACTGGCTTCACCGATGGCATCGCGCTCGGGCAGGTGGTGCTCCACGATCCGCGCGTGGTGGTCACCAACTTTATTGCCGAGGACACGGAAGCCGAGCAGCACCGTCTCTCTGCTGCGCTCGACACGATGCGGCTCTCAATCGACGACATGCTGTCGCATGGCGACATGCAGTCGCTCACCGATCACCGCGAAATCCTCGAGAGCTACCGAATGTTCGCGCATGACCGGGGCTGGGTCGACCGGCTGCGCGAGGCGATCGAGAACGGCCTCACCGCCGAGGCAGCGGTCGAGCGTGTGCAGAACGACACCCGCGCCCGCATGATGCGCTCGACCGACCCATATATCAAAGAGCGGCTGCACGATTTCGACGACCTCGCCAACCGGCTGCTGCGGGTGCTGACCGGCGACGGGTCTACTCTTGGACGCAAGGAGCTGCCCGAGAACGCCATCGTCGTCGCCCGTAACATGGGCCCGGCCGAGCTGCTCGAATACGACCGCAGCCGTCTGCGCGCCGTAGTGCTGGAAGAGGGCGGGGCTACCGCCCATGTCGCCATCGTCGCCAAGTCTCTCGGCATGGTGGCCGTAGGCCAGGCGGAGAACATCGTCTCGCTGGCAGAGGCCGGCGACGATATCATCGTCGATGGGCCGACCGGCGCCGTGCACCTCAGGCCGACGCCCGACGTCGAGCAGACCTATGTCGACAAGGTCCGATTGTCGGCCAAGCGGCGGGCGCATTATCTGGCGCTCAAGGACAAGCCGGCGGTCACGCGCGACGGCGTCAGCATTTCGCTCTTGCACAATTCGGGGCTCGTCGCCGACCTGCCTATGCTCAACGACACCGGCGCTTCCGGCGTCGGCCTTTTCCGCACCGAGCTGCAGTTCATGATCGCGAGCAAGCTGCCGCGACTGAACGAGCAGGTGGCGCTCTATTCCGAGGCCATTCGCCTCGCCGAGGGGCGCCCTATCGTCTTTCGCCTGCTCGACGTGGGCGGGGACAAGGTGATCCCCTACCTTCGCTCGGAGGCCGAGGAGAATCCCGCCATGGGTTTCCGCTCGCTGCGGCTGGCGCTTGATCGCCCGGGCCTCCTCCGCATCCAGATCCGCGCGCTGCTGCAGGCGGCCAATGGCGGGCCGATGAAGATCCTCGTGCCCATGGTCACCGACGCCTGGGAGTTCCGGCAGACCCGGATCGTGGTCAACAAGGAGGTGGAACGCCTCCACCACGAGGGCCGCCCAGTCCCGTCAAAGCTCGAACTCGGAGCGATGATCGAGGTGCCCTCGCTGCTCTGGGAACTCGACCAGGTGCTGCCGGAGGCCGATTTCGTCTCGATCGGCTCCAATGACCTCGTGATGTTCCTCACCGCCGCCGACCGCGCAAATCCGCGTGTCGCCAAGGCCTATGACCCGATCGCCCTGCCGCGGCTTCGGGCGTTGAAGCACATCGTCGATGCGGCCAAGCGGTATAGCGTGCCGCTCACCATGTGTGGCGAGCTTGCCGGAAAGACCGTGGAAGCGTTGGCGCTCATGTCGATCGGCATGACACGACTCTCCATGAGTCCGCCATCGGTCGGTCCGATCAAGGAAATGATCCTTGGGCTCGAGCTCGAGCCGATCCGCAAATCCGTTTCCGCCGCCCTGCTCGAAGGTTCGAGCGGCGTCGCCATCCGCGAGCTCCTGCTCGACTGGGCTGGGCGCCAGGGCCTTGCCATTTAGGTTTCGATCATGCCTGCACTCCCTCAGGATAAGCTCGCCGCTTTGGAGAAACGCTTCGAATCCGTCGAAGCGGCGCTGTCGTCCGGGCCGTCGGCCGACGAATATGTTCGGCTCTCCAAAGAATATGCTGAGCTCGAGCCGGTCGTCCGGCCGATCATGGCCTATCGCAAGCTGCAAGCGGATTTTGACTCGGCCCAAGATCTTGCAGAGTCCGGCGACAAGGACATGGCCGAAATGGCCCATGCGGAGCTCGAGGAGCTGAAGCCCCGGCTCGAGCAGATGGAATCGGAGATCCAGATCCTGCTGCTGCCCAGGGATGCCGCCGACGAAAAGAACGTCATCCTGGAAGTCCGTGCCGGCACCGGCGGCGACGAGGCCGCTTTGTTCGCCGGCGATCTGCTCCGCATGTACCAGCGCTACGCCGACCTCCAGGGCTGGAAGTTCCAACTGCTGGAAGAAAGCCCCGGCGAGGTCGGCGGCTACAAGGAAGCGGTGGCCAACATCTCGGGGAAAGGTGTCTACGCCCGGCTGAAGTTCGAATCCGGCGTGCATCGCGTGCAGCGCGTGCCGGAGACCGAGGCGTCGGGCCGTATCCACACCTCGGCAGCGACCGTCGCGGTGCTGCCCGAGGTCGAGGACATCGACATCGACATCAAGCCCGAAGACATTCGGATCGATACTATGCGCTCCTCCGGCGCGGGCGGCCAGCACGTCAACACCACGGACTCGGCGGTACGCATCACCCACCTGCCGACCGGTATCGTGGTCACCGCCTCGCAGAAATCCCAGCATCAAAACCGCGCCACGGCCATGAAGGTCCTGCAGGCACGACTCTATGAGGAGCAGCGCCACGCTCGCGATTCTGCCCGGTCCGAGGCGCGCAAGGAGCAGGTCGGCTCGGGCGATCGCTCCGAGCGGATCCGCACCTACAATTTCCCGCAGGGCAGGGTGACCGACCATCGCATCAATCTTACGCTCTACAAGCTCGACAAGGTGATCGCGGGCGAAGCTTTGGACGAGCTGGTGTCGGCGCTCATCACCGAGCATCAGGCGGCGCAGCTGGCGGAAATGGGGGCGAGCTCCTGAGTGCGGTACTCACGATCGGAGAAGCCTGGCGCGGAGTCCGCGACCTTTTCCGGCGTGGCGGTATCGACACCCCGGAGCTCGACGCTCGCATCCTCGCCGAAAAGGCCTTCGACCTCGACCGCTTGAGCCTCGTCAACCGCGAGCGGGAGCAGGCACCGGCCGCCGGCCTCAATCAACTGCAGGAGATGGCCGAGCGGCGCCTCCGGGGCGAGCCGGTGGTTCGCATCCTTGGCGAGAAGGAATTCTATGGCCTGGTCTTCACCCTCGGCCAATTCACTCTCGTGCCCCGGCCCGAAACGGAAATGCTGGTCGTGCGTGGTCTCGAGCTGCTCGCCGGCCGCACCAACAAGCGCATCCTCGATCTGGGAACGGGGACGGGTTGCGTAGTCATCTCGCTCCTGGTGGAAAGCCCGTCCGCGACCGGCGTCGGCGTCGATCTTTCGCCCGAGGCGCTGGTCACCGCACAGCACAACGCCGACCGGCATGGGGTGGAGAAGCGCCTCAACCTGCGCCGCGGCTCGTGGTTCGAGCCGCTGGAGCGGGGCGAGCAGTTCGACCTCATCGTTTCCAACCCGCCCTACATCGCGACCAACGAGATTCCCGGCCTCATGCGCGAAGTGCGCGATCACGATCCGGCTCTGGCCCTCGATGGCGGGGCCGACGGGCTCGATCCCTACCGCGCGATCTTCGCTCAAGCTGCCAGCTGGCTGAAGCCGGATGGCGCGATCCTACTGGAAATCGGGGCGAATCAAGGCGTTCCGGTAACGGGTCTCGCGGTGAAGGCAGGCTTTCGCGATGTGCGGGTGCATAAAGACTTGGCGGGTCTTGATCGTGTGGTTGAAGCGCACCACATGTAGCTCGCAACACACGGTTTGGCGCAGGCCCTTAGATTTTCTGCTTGGAAAAGACTGCCAAACCCGCTAATTTCCTTGTGCTGTCGTCAGCGCAGGGATTGCGCTAGGGGAGACGGCCACCGCCCATCGGCGCGCTGCATTGAGCAGCACTGCATCCGGAAAAGGACCCCGGTCTGCCGCTATGGGCTAAAAGTGGTTCAACCGCACAGCGCCAGTTTCCGTTTTGCCGTAACGCCGGGGCTCACAATGCTCAGTCCCCGAACAGGCAAAGCAAACCTCGATACGACCCGTTCCGCCGCGCGTGCCGCCCGGAATGAGAGGGTCGGGTATGCCGACAGCCGGGGCTGCCGGTGAGTTTCTGTCCAAGGCTTTGATACGAAACCATGAGACCAAACCAGAACAACAAGAACCGCTCGCGCGGCCGCAACAACAATGGCGGACGCAAGCATATCAATCCGCTGTCCCGCAATTTCGAGAGCAACGGCCCGGACGTCAAAGTCCGCGGTAACGCTGCGCATATTGCCGAAAAATACCTGCAGCTCGCTCGCGACGCCCAATCCTCGGGCGATCCAGTGCTTGCTGAAAACTACCTGCAGCATGCCGAGCACTATTTCCGCATCGTGGCCGCAGCCCAGCCGCAAAGCCGCGATCAGCTCGCGCCGCAGGTCGAGAGCGAGGACTTCGATGACGATTTCCCGCCGATGAACGATCGCTTCGCGAGCCCCGAGCCTCGCCAGACCTATCAGCAGCAACAGCCGCAGTCGGACCAGCAACAGCAGCCGCAACCGGCTATGGCTGATGCCGAGAACGGCGAGACCGTGGTGTTGCAGGCCGTTCCGGTCGAGGGCGGCGAAGGCCAGCCGGCCCAGGCCCAGGGCGAAGGCACTGGGGAGGGCAGCGGCCGTCGTCGCGACCGCCGTCCGCGCCGTCGTTCCCGCGGCAATGCCGATGGCAACGGTGCGGGCAGCGAGGGTAACGCCGATCCTGGCAACGCCCCGCAGCCCGAGGTCAGCCTACCGGCTTTCCTCACCGCCGGCGGATCAGCAGCAGAATGAGTTCAAAGGCCGGGCCCAGCGCCCGGCCTTCTTGTTTCAGAGCCTCGCCGTCCAGCCCTTTTCGTTGGAAGAAGCCTCCCTATATCTCTCTCGTGACCGGGTAGCGCCGCTGGGCGGGCACCCGGCCATTGATCTGCGTCAGGGTGTTCGTCCCAGACCAAATCAACACTTCAGGCGTTGTCTCCGTGCCTTCGAGGGCGAGGCGGCGTGCTAGACGAGGAGAGTTGAATGAATATCGAAAAGTACACCGAGCGGTCGCGAGGCTTTATCCAGAGCGCGCAGACCCTGGCCCTCGGCCGTGGGCATCAGCAGTTCACGCCGCTGCACCTTCTGAAGGTCCTGCTCGACGACGAGGAAGGGCTAGCCTCCGCGTTGATTCAGCGCGCTGGCGGCAACGCGAAGCTGGCGCTCAGCGAGACCGAGGCGTCGCTCAAGAAAATCCCGTCCGTTTCCGGCGACGGTTCGCAGCTCTATCTCAGCCGCGAGCTGGCGCGGGTGTTCGACACGGCCGAGAGCGCAGCGCAGAAGGCCGGCGACTCCTTTGTCACGGTAGAATATCTGCTGCTGGCCCTGGCCATCGAGAAGGACACCGACGCCGGCAAGATCCTTTCGACCGCCGGGATTACGCCGCAGACGCTGCGTGATGCGATCGCCGATGTGCGCAAGGGCCGCACGGCCGACTCCGCCTCTGCCGAGCAAAGTTATGATGCGCTCAAGAAATATGCGATGGACCTCACCGAGCGGGCCCGCGAAGGCAAGCTCGACCCGGTAATCGGCCGCGACGAGGAGATTCGTCGCGCCATCCAGGTTCTCTCCCGCCGTACCAAGAACAATCCGGTGCTGATCGGCGAGCCGGGCGTCGGTAAGACTGCCATCGCCGAGGGCTTGGCGCTGCGCATCGTCAACGGCGATGTCCCCGAATCGCTCAAGAACAAGTCGCTGATGGCGCTCGACATGGGTGCGCTCATCGCTGGCGCGAAATATCGCGGCGAGTTCGAGGAGCGGCTAAAGGCCGTGCTTAACGAAATCGACGCCGCCGAAGGTCAGGTCATCCTCTTCATCGACGAGATGCACACGCTCGTCGGTGCGGGGAAGACGGACGGCGCAATGGACGCCAGCAATCTGCTCAAGCCAGCCTTGGCGCGCGGCACGCTGCACTGCGTGGGTGCGACAACCCTCGACGAGTATCGGAAGTACATCGAAAAGGACGCGGCACTGGCCCGTCGCTTTCAGCCGGTCTTCGTCGACGAGCCGACGGTCGAGGACACCATTTCGATCCTGCGCGGCCTCAAAGAGAAATACGAACTGCACCATGGCGTCCGGATTTCGGACTCGGCGCTGGTGTCAGCGGCAACGCTCTCCAATCGCTACATCACCGATCGGTTCCTGCCCGACAAGGCGATCGACCTCATGGATGAGGCCTCAGCGCGTCTGCGCATGGCGGTAGATTCCAAGCCCGAGGAGCTCGACGAGCTCGACCGGCGCATCCTGCAGCTCAAGATCGAGCGCGAGGCGCTCAAGAAGGAGTCGGACGACGCGTCCAGGGCACGCCTGACGCGGCTCGAATCAGATCTGGCCGAGCTCGAGGAGCAAGCACAGGCGCTGTCGGCGCGTTGGCAGGCCGAGAAGGCGCGGCTCCAGGGCAGCCAGAAGGTCAAGGAAGAGCTCGACAAGGCTCGTACCGAACTGGAACTGGCACAGCGCCAGGGCGACCTCGCCCGAGCCGGCGAACTGGCCTATGGCATCATTCCGGGCCTCGAGCGGCAGCTCAAGGAGGCCGATGGCGGCGAGGGCAAGCCTGACAAGCCGATGGTCGAAGAAGTGGTGCAGCCGACGCACATCGCTCAGGTGGTGTCGCGCTGGACAGGCATTCCGGTCGACCGGATGCTCGAAGGCGAACGCGAAAAGCTCATCGCCATGGAAGGCCAGCTCGGCAAGCGCGTGATTGGTCAGCAGGAGGCCGTGGAGGCGCTCGCTCGCGCCGTGCGGCGTTCGCGCGCCGGACTCCAGGATCCGAACCGGCCGATCGGCTCGTTCATGTTCCTCGGCCCCACCGGCGTGGGCAAGACCGAGCTCACCAAGGCGCTCGCCGAGTTCCTCTTCGACGACGAACACGCCATGGTGCGTATCGACATGTCGGAGTTCATGGAGAAGCACTCCGTGGCCCGGCTCATCGGCGCGCCTCCGGGCTATGTCGGCTATGACGAGGGTGGGGTGCTGACCGAAGCGGTTCGTCGCCGTCCCTACCAGGTGATCCTCTTCGACGAGATCGAGAAGGCGCACCCGGATGTGTTCAACGTCCTGCTCCAAGTGCTCGACGACGGGCGGCTGACGGACGGGCAGGGACGCACGGTCGATTTCCGCAACACGGTCATCATCATGACCTCGAATCTCGGGTCGTCTTACTTGGCCGAGTTGAAGGACGGCGAGCCGGTCGAACTGGTGCGCGGCAAGGTGCTCGACGCGGTGAAGGCGGCGTTCCGTCCGGAATTCCTCAACCGAATCGACGAGATCCTGCTGTTCCACCGCCTTGAGCGGAAGCACATGGGCGAGATCGTCGACATCCAGATGGGCCGGCTCAAGAAGCTCCTGGCCGATCGGGACATCGTGCTCGAGCTCACGCCGGCGGCGCGGGATTGGCTCGGTAACGAAGGCTACGATCCGGCCTATGGCGCCCGGCCGCTGAAGCGGGTGATCCAGCGCTCGGTGCAGGACCAGCTGGCTGAGGAAATCCTCGCCGGCCGAATCGCGGACGGACAGCGGGTCGTTGTCGATGCCGGTGAAGAGGGGCTTACCCTCCACTCCGCCGGTGAAGCCCCGGTGATCGACGCTGCCGCCTGATAGAGGGGCCGGTCCAGGACCGGCCCTTTTCGTTTGCCCGAGCAGCTGAGACTCGCTAGAACAAATCGCGAACGAGGAGGTGCGAGATGCCCAGCTTTGTCATCGACTACTTCGAGCTGCCGACGACGGCCATGGAGAAGAGCAGCGCCTTTTTCAAGAAGGCGTTTGGATGGGGCAACAAGCCGTACGGTCCGGACTACGCCGAGATCGTAGATGCCGGGGTGCTCGGGGGCATCAACGGGTCCGATGAAGGGCGGAGCGATGCGCCGGTGGTCGGCATCCGGACGGATGATATCGAGGGCGCGCAGGCAGCGGTGGAGAAGGCGGGCGGCACGATCAGCATCGCGCCGCGTGACTATCCCGGCGGGCGGCGGTTCTTCTTCCGCGAGCCGGGCGGTGCGGAGCTGATGGTCTACGAAGTCAGAGAGTAGCTAGCGCACTGAAGCGAGGGTCATGGGCGCGGCGTCGCGCTTCATGAGGTCGCGGATTTGCGCGATGGTCTGCTGGAAGGGCTGCTCGTACTGGGCCGAGAGCGACTTGTCGCGCGGCAGCTTCACGCTCAGGGGGTCGACGGTGCGGCCATTGACGCGAATCTCGAAGTGCAGGTGATTGCCGGTGGAATTGCCGGTGGAGCCGACATAGCCGATCACCTGGCCCTGGCGCACGCGCGTGCCAGGCTTCATGCTGTCGGCAATCTTGTTCATGTGGCCGTAGCCGGTCTCGAAGCCGTTGACATGCTTGATCTCGACGTAGCGGCCGTAGCCGGATTTCCAGCCGGCGAGCTCGACGACGCCATCGCCGGCGGCGTAGATCGGCGTGCCGCGCGGGGCGGCAAGGTCGATGCCGGCATGCAGGCGCCGGGTCTTGAAGATCGGGTGGACGCGGACGCCGTAGCGGCTCGAGAGACGCCCGCCACCCTCGAGCGGCCGGCGAACGAGGAAACGCTTCCCGGTTTCGCCCGAGGGGTCGAAGTAGTCCACCGTGCCGTCCTCGGTGCGGAAGCGATAGAGTTCGCGCAGCGTGCTACCGAGCCGCAGGCCGACATAGAGCAGCTCCTGCCGGCCTTCGGCATTTTCCTGCGTTTCGAGGATCTCGATCGAGTCGCCGGCGGCGATCTTCTTGGTGAGATCGACGTCATAGGCAAACATGGCGACGATGCGCTCGGTGGTCTTGTCGTCGATGTCATGCTTGCGTGCGGTTTCCCAGATCGAACGATAGATGCTGGGCAGCGCGGCAACGTCGGTGGCTTCCACATCGTCCTCGGGGAAGGCGATCTCCGTCGGCGCCAGGCCCAGCACATAGGAACCGCGGTCGGTGAGGGCGGCAGTCGCAGCGTGCTGGGGAGTTCCCGTGGCATCGGGGTAGTAGATGCTCATGCGGTAGGGGATGAGCGTGTCGGTGTTGCGCGAGGGGCCGAACAGGATGCGGAGCTTGGCACCCTTCGGCATCGACATCGACGGCAGCACGTTGCGAAGCGTCGAGGTCATCATCTCGGCGGTCTGCTCGGTGAAGCCGTTCTTGAGCAGCGTCTCGGCGAGCGAGCTTTCTTCCTTGATGGTGACGAACTTTTCCTGCCGGCCCTGACCGGCGCTGTCGGCCGTTTTCGTCTGCGGCATCACGGTCACGTTCTCGGCCACACCGCTGACGCCGTTCTCGACGATGCCGAGATCGCGGATGCCGGTGTCGGACGGCGCATAGGCAAGCGCTAGTTCGGGCCCGTCGGGCCCGGCGGCGCTGCCACCCTCACCGAAGAAATTGTCCACCGTCTGGCTGACGAACTCGGCGGCTGCATCGTCCGAAATGGCGCGCGGCGGCACCAGCGTCATCGGCATGGCAACGGTGGTGATGGACACCTCGCCCTCCACGTCGGCACCATAGATGTCGGGATTGGCGGTCGCCGATTC
>DATCRS010000273.1:0-3255 GCA_036568845.1 Devosia sp.
CTATTGCGGCAAGGGACATTCTCTGCTTAGCTCAACAATATTGGTGTGGGGAGGTGCTCATGGGGTTTAGTTGGAGAAAGCGGATCGGCAAAGGTCCGCTAAAGGTGAATTTGTCGTTCTCTCCCGAAAAGGGACTGAAGCACTCCTGGACAGCAGGAACCACGAACAGCAAAGGGCTAGGGTTCTCCGTCAACTCTAAGTCCGGCACGACGGTCGCCCTACGAGGTACCGGGGTGAAGGCACGAAAACCAAAGGGCAAGTCTTTCTGGTCATTCTTCAAGTAGCCTAGCTCGCGTCGAGGAACACGCGCATGTCCTCGAGCGTCGCGGCCTCGTTGGCCGGCTTGTCCCAGCGTATCCGGTTGATGCGCGGAAAGCGAAGCGCCACGCCGGACTTGTGCCGGCTCGATTCCTGCGCCGAGTCGAAGGCGACCTCGAACACCAGCTCCTTGCGCACTTCGCGCACCGGCCCGAAGCTCGCGACGGTGTTGTTGCGCACCCACTTGTCGAGCTGTTTCAGCTCCTCGTCGGTAAAGCCGAAATAGGCCTTGCCGATCGGCACGATCTCGTTCCCCTTCCACACCCCGAACGTATAGTCCGAGTAGAACGACGAGCGCTTGCCGTGGCCGCGCTGCGCGTACATGAGGATGGCGTCCACCACGTTCGGATCGCGCTTCCACTTGAACCACAGGCCTTTCGGCCGGCCGGGCACATAGGGCGAGGCGCGGAGCTTCACCATCACCCCTTCATGCCCATGCTCGTCCGCACCCTTGCGCCGGAGCTCGGCCAGTTCTTCCCAAGTGGAGAACGGAAGCACTTCCGAGAGGTCCATGCGCGTCTGCGGATGCTTTTGGAACCACGCCTCGAGCCGCGCCCGACGCTCGGTCCAGCTCAGCGCGCGAACATCCTCGCTGCCGTCGAACAGCATGTCGTAGACGCGGATGAAGGCGGGGAAGTCGGCCAGGTGTTTCGGGCTCGCCACCTTGCGATTGAGCCGCTGCTGCAGGTCGTTGAACGAGGCCGGCTCGAAGTCGTGCCCGACCAGCAATTCGCCGTCGAGCACGGCATCGCCGAAGATGTTGTCGACCACGTCGGGAAAGGCCGCGGCGATGTCGTCGCCGGTACGCGAAAACAGCGACACCCTGCCCTTCGACGCAATCACCTGCACCCGGATGCCGTCCCATTTCCACTCGGCCGAGAAGTCGGCGGGATCGAGCTTCTCGATGTCCTTCTCCTCGTCGATCGGGTTGGAGAGCATCATCGGGTGGAAGCGGGCGGCGTGGTCGATGTTGGGCCGCCCCGCCCGTCCGTCGAGCCAGGCGAAGAGATCCTCATAGGGCACGTGGAGGCCGTGCCAGACCTCCTCGATCTCCTGCAGGTCCTTGCCCGACATGTCCGCCAGCGCGGTCTTTGCCAGCCGCGCCGAGAGCCCGATGCGCAGCGCGCCGGTCGCGAGCTTCACCAGCGCCCAGCGCTCGTTGATCTCAGCGCGGGTGAGGAGCGAGGCGATGAGCTTGGGCAGCTCCGCCTTGCTGGTGGTGTTGAAGAGCTCGATGAGGTCGGTAAGGGAAGGCAGCTCTTCGTCCGCACCGTGATGCGGCCAGATCAGAGCGATGGTTTCGCCGAGGTCGCCGACATAGTCGTAGCTCATGGCAAAGAGCGTCGGATCGACCTCGCGCGTCACCACCTCGCGCAGCACCGCGGGCTTCACATTCTTGAAGGTCAATGCGCCGGTGAGGATGGCGAGCGCAAAGCCCCGGTCCGGGTCGGGGGTGCGGGCGAAATAGTCCTTCAGCGCCTCGATCTTGCGGTTGCGCGAGGGCGTCAGCGCAAGCAGTTCGAGGAGCTGGGCAAACTCCTTCATTCGCCCTCCTCCCCGTCGTCCTCATAGGCGACGATGTTGAGCGGCTCGGCCGCGAGTCCTTGCTGGTGGCACCAGTAGACCAGCGCGTCCTCGCGCCCATGCGTGACCCACACCGTCTCCGCGCCGGTGGCGGTGATGGTCTGCCTGAGTTCGTTCCAATCGGCATGGTCGGAGATGACCAGCGGCAACTCGACGCCGGATTGCCGCGCCCGCTGCTTGACCGACATCCAGCCGGACGCCACCGCCAGCACCGGATCGGGCAGCCGCCGGCTCCAGCGGTCCTTGATCGCCGAGGGCGGCGCGATGACGATCTGCCCCGCGAGCTCGTCCTTGGGCACGTCGAGCGAATGCCGGAGATCGCCGAGCGGGATGCCACGCTCCTCATAGAGCGCACAGAGCCGGACCATGGCGCCATGGAGGTAGATCGGGCGAACGTAGCCCGCCTGACGCAGCAAGGAGATCACCCGCTGCGCCTTGCCGAGCGCATAGCAGCCGATGACATAGGCCCGCTCGGGATGCTCGCGCGACGCCCGCAGCAGCCGGCCGATCTCGTCCATCGGGTCGGGATGCTGGAATACCGGCAGCCCAAAGGTCGCCTCGGTGACGAGGAGATCGCATTCCGCCAGCTCGAACGGTTGTGCTGTCCTGTCGGGCCGCGTCTTGTAGTCGCCGGTGACGACGATGCGCTGGCCCCGGTGCTCCATCAACACCTGTGCCGAGCCCAGGATATGCCCCGCCGGGTGGAACGTGATGGTCACGTCGTCCACCTGCAGCGGCACGCCGTAGTCCAGCGCCTGGAAAGAGCCGGCGCAGTCCTCGCCATAGCGCGTCTTCATGATGGCGATGGTGTCCGGCGTCGCCAACACCGCACCATGGCCCGAGCGCGCATGGTCGCCGTGGCCATGGGTGATGATTGCTCGAGCCTGCGGTTGGGGTGGGTCGATATAGGCGTTGATCGGCTTTACGCGCAGGTCGCGGTCGAGGAAGGGCGTCATGGCACGAGTCAACGCGACGCCCCTCCGCCGGTTCAGAGCACCTTGGTGATCTCGAGGAACGGCCCGCGCTCGTCATTGGCGGCCTTGATGGCCGTTTCCGAGCCCAGCACCACCACCCGCCCGTACTTCGCCACCTGGTCGAGCGCATCGGCGAGCGCGGTGAAGTCGGCACCGGTGGCGCCGAGGATCTCCTCGCGCCGCGCCTGCCGCGCCTCGTCGGTGTCGCCCAGAAGCTCCCACACCATGGAGACGAAGCCCTTGGCATCGGGCAGCCGATAGGCATCGACCGAGCCGATGACGCCGATGATCGAGCGGGTCAAATCCTGATCGCTGATCGCCTGCCGGAGGAAGCTCGCCGCCTTGTCGTAATTGTCGATGGTGCCGAGCAGGTTCGGGT
>DATCRS010000274.1:0-3119 GCA_036568845.1 Devosia sp.
GGGCTGGCTGATCATTGCGCTGTTCTTCGGCGGGTTCGGCTACTGGGCAGCCACGGCGCCTCTCAACGCTGCCGTTGTCGGCGAGGCCGTGGTGAAGGTCGAGGGCAACCGCAAAAGCGTGCAGCATCTCGATGGCGGCACGGTCAAGGAAATCCTCGTTCGGGAAGGCGACGAGGTGAAGGTCTCCGACGTCCTGCTGGTGCTCGACGACACACAGATCCGTGCTGAGGTCGATGTGTTGCGCCAACAGCTGGTTCAGCTGATGGCGGTCGAGGCCCGCCTCCGGGCCGAGTTCGCCGGACAAGCGGAAATCACGTTCCCCGAAGAACTGACGACCGCGGCTGACGGGGTCGCCGCCTCAGCCATCACCGACCAGCAACAGGAATTGGCCACGCGCCGGCAGGCCATGACGGGCCGCGAACTCGTGCTGCGGCAACGCATGTCGCAGTATGACGAGCAGATCGCGGGCCTTGCGGCGCAGGCCCAGCCAATGGAATCGCAACTGGAGTCCATTACTGCCGAACGCGTGTCCCTTGAGCAGCTGCTTGCCAAGGGGCTCACCACCCGCACCCGTGTCCTCGAGCTGCAACGGCGCGAAAGCGAACTGGTCGGCCGCAAGGCGGAGCTCGACGCCAATATCGGCCGCTCCCGCGAGGCCATCGCAGAGTTGCGCGAGCAGATTGCGCAGCTGCAGAAAGACCAATCCGAGGAGGTCACCGCCCAGCTTCGCGAAACGCGGGCCAAGCTGCTGGACGTAAGGCCCCGGCTGCGGGCGGCGGAGGTGGCGCTGGAGCGTACCGCCGTGCGTACGCCCTATGCCGGCAGGGTGGTCGACCTTGCCGTCCACTCGGTCGGCGCCGTGATCGGCCGCGGCGAACGGCTGCTCGACATTGTTCCAGAGAACACCTCGCTCGTCGTCGAAGCCAAGGTGCGTGTCGAGGACATTGCCGATATTGCTCCTGGCATGCTCGCCGAAGTTCACTTCACCTCATACAAGCAGCGTGTAACGCCGCTCATCCATGGGCTGGTATCGGAGGTCTCGGCTGACCGGCTCACCGATCAACGCACACAGGTGCCGTACTACCTGGCACTCGTGGACGTCGACGCGGCCGAGCTTGCCGCCAGCCCTGAAATTCAGCTTTATCCGGGCATGCCGGCGACGGTGATGATCACGACCAAAGAGCGAACTGCCCTCGACTACCTCGTCGGACCTCTTTCGTCGTCGCTCGAGCGGGCGTTCCGCGAACGGTAGCGCCTCGCGACACTGGCCTCATCTGCCGAAGTTAAGGAAATATTAGCTCTTTGCTTCGCAGCCGCGCCGTCGGCTGCTAGCTTGCTGACGATATGCAACAAAGGGCGGCGCCTTTCGGTGAACACGCTGAGGCAAGCATTCGCAGCGATTTGGCCGCAGGGCCAAGACCAGATCGTTGCCTACAGTCGCCTGCTGCTCTCGAGCGTGGCGCTGACGGCGATCTTCCTGGACCCTACGCAGCCGACGCGGTTGGCTATGGCGACCTACGTCCTGCTCGCCGTCTATGTCGCGTGGTCGGGGCTGTTGGCCGCGCTTGCATCACTCCGGCATCTCGGGCGCCGCGGGGCCGTTGCTGTCCACGTGGCCGACATTTGCGTTTTCGTTACGTTGGTCTATCTGACCGAGGGGCCGACAAGTCCGCTCTTTGTCTTTTTTACCTTTGGCATTGTCAGTGCCGGCCTGCACTGGGGGGCTCGCGGGGTAGCGCTGACGGCGGCCGTACTGCTGCTTAGTTTCCTGCTCTCAACCTCGCTGGCGGGGCCGGGTGCCGATCTCAACCGAGTCATCGTGCGGAGCGCCTACCTCATCGTCGCTGCCGTGTTGATCGGCTATTTCGGCTGGCATCGCGAGAGGACAGCTCAGCAGCTGCAACGCCTCGCCGAATGGCCGGCCACGGCTACGCCACAGGGGGATGACCCCCCAATCGAGCAATCCTTGCGGCACGCCGCTCTGGTGATGGGCGTTGAAAGCATCGATATGGTCTGGCGGGAGCGCCGCTCCAATCTCTGGTACATTGCCGAGCTCCGCGGTGAGACATGTTCGATCGAGACCTGGCCGGCTCGCTCTCCACCAGTCGAGGCAAGTCCGCCGTCGGCGGGCCCTTCACTGAGCGATGCTCTGCTGCAGAGGATCGGCGCCAAGCACCGTGTACTGGCCGCGTTCGAGGGCGCTCGCGCCGAAGGCGCGGTTCTCGTGCCCCATGCTGTCTCCCGTGGCAGCGACCTTGAGCGGTTCGTCGCCATCGCCGCACGCCGCCTCGGCCTGGAGCTCGAACACCACTATCTACGGGACGAACTCGCGAGCGCGGCCATTTCGCGCGAACGCCAGCGACTCTCCCGAGACATGCACGATGGGGTGTTGCAGGATCTTGCCGCGGTCGGCCTTCATCTCGAGGCGATCTCTCGCTTGCTCCCCGAGGACAGGCGGGAGACGATCCGCAAGCTGGGCGACATGGTCCGGGACCAGCAGGCGCGGATCCGCTCCTTCGTGGCGGAAATGAACCCGGGCATGCGCCGATCCAAGCTGGTGGCCCTGCTGCCCAGGCTCGAGCGTACCGCCCAGAGCCTCTCACAGCAGTGGAACGTCGCCGTCACCAGCCGGGTCACGCCGCCCGACGCCGAGATCGCCGAGACCGACGAGGTCCACCTCCACAGCCTTATCGGCGAGGCCACCGCCAATTCCGTCCGCCACGGCGCGGCCACGTCGGTGCGGGTAGAGGTCGCGATAGGCGACTCCATCTCGCTCGAGATTGCCGACAACGGACGCCCGCAAAAGTCCGGTGTCGTTGCGACGCAGGCACTGCCGACACCGCTTTCGCTCAAGCAGAGGGTATCTGACCTGGGCGGCACCTACTCGGCAACCATGTCGGACGCGGGGGTTTCCATTCGCGTTACTCTTCCGATGAGGGCCTGAGCTTTGCCGCATACGATTCTAATCGCGGACGATCACCCCATTGTCCTCAGCGGACTGGCTGGCTTGGTCAGTGCCGAAGCCGAGTTCGAGCTGGTCGGCACGGCCCGAGACGGCGAAGAGGCGCTCCGGCTAATCAGTGCATCGGCCCCTGCCTTGGCCGTGCTCGACATGAACA
>DATCRS010000275.1:0-7074 GCA_036568845.1 Devosia sp.
GCCGCCACGCCGGCGTCGCAATCGATTGCAACCCTCCCACGGAATCATGCGTTCTCTGCGGCGAGGGGATCATGGCCAAGATTAGAATCGTCATCCGCTACAATGGGTCGGGCTGGCTGGTGACGAGCACGTCGCAGCGCAAGCCGCCGTCCAACCGACCCTACAGCTCACGCGACGAAGCCCTCTCCGATGCCTTCTTCGCCTCCCGCATGCTGCAGGCCATGGGCGACGAGGTCGCGGTCTTCGTCGAGGGCCCCAACGGCATCGTCGAAACCAATTCCGAACAGGAACACGTCTGGCGCAAGCACTGACCAGGCGCCCCCAGCACACCCCAATGGCAGTGCGGCTGCAGTCGCTGATGCTTGGTTGGTTGCCCGGCAGCGGCTCGCCTGACCCTCAGCGCCAAGAGACCGCGCCTAACCCCGCCGCCATCCGAACAAAATCGCGATCTGTGCGTTGTGAGGAGCAGGCCAATCGAGGGCTATTGAAAGATGAGCGCATCTCGCTTGTTTTCGGACTTTTCCAATGCCATCGCCCGTGGCTCGGGCCGCCCTATCACGTTCGTCGCCGCGGTTCTCCTCATCGTCGTTTGGGCGATCAGCGGTCCCATCTTCGGCTTTTCCGAAACCTGGCAGCTGGTGATCAATACGGCCACCACCATCGTGACCTTCCTGATGGTCTTCGTCCTGCAAAATACCCAGAACCGCGACGGCGAGGCCCTGCACGCCAAGCTCGATGAATTGATCCTCGTCAGCAATGCCGAGAACCGCTTCATCGAGGCCGAGCGCCTGACGGAAGACGAGATCCGCAGGCTGCGGAGGATTATTGAAAAAGCGGTCGATGAGGATCCCGATACACCCCCCTCCGCCCATGCCATCCGCAACGTCGCTGCGCGGTGAGAGCTACGGCGAGACCAGGCGAACCCCCTCCAACGCCTCCCGGAAGGAGGAGACCGGCCTCACCGCGAACGTGTCGCCGCCGATCTCGATATCGAGGATGCGATCGCACCTGAAGGTCCGTACGTCCTCACGAGTCTGGTCCCAGCAGAGCGCATACCAGACCGGATAGTTGAGCAGCAGGTAGTGTGGCTGCACCTGCCGGTGCGATACCCTTCCGGTCTCCCCGCGATAGATCATGCTGGCACTACGGGTGGAGAGAAACGCTTCATGCAGTCTTTCTACCACCTTGGACCGCGGCTCCTGGTGTCCGATCTGGACCTGAGTCGACGCTGTCTCTCCGACGAGGATGCGTGACTTGAGCTTGGCAATCCGGGCCCGTGCTTCCGGACCGAAGGATGCCGCCAGCTTCCGTCGGATCGGTGCGAGGTTGGCCATGAGGATCGGCGAGCGCAGCTGCTCCACAATGGCAAGGCTGACCAGGAGGTCGACGGCTTCGCGATAGCCCAGTGCGATACGCCCGACGCCCCACCGCGCAGAAACCCGTGTTCCCCCACCCCTGCCGCGGTCCGCTTCCACCGGCACGCCTCGCCCACGCAAGAGCTCGATGTCCCGCGTCAGCGTGCGCCGGCTGACGCCGAACTCGCCCGCCACCTGCGAGACAGTCAGCGGATCGTCGGACTTTAGCCGAGCCGCAAGGAGGTCAAGTCGTTCCAGCCGGGTGAGTGTCGAGGCGCCCATGCAACAAATGAGCCATAGATTGACGCATTTATCAATAGGTTCCGCCCATCAGCAATGGAGTATCAAATGTCCAACGGAACCGTCGAATTCGCGCACATCAAGCTGGCCGCAGGCAAGACCGAGGCCGAGCTTGTCGCCGCATCCAACCACTTCCAGCATTTTCTCGACCAACAGCCCGGCTTCCTCAGCCGCCAGTTGATCCGATCCAAGGACGGCAGCTATGCCGACCTCGTGCACTGGACGAGCCATGAGGCCGCCATGGCCGTCGGCGAAAAGATCGCCTCCTCGGCAGACTGCCAGGCCTACTTCGCGGTCATGGATTTTGACGCCGCCAATGTCATGGAAGGCGTCTCCCACTACGACGTCCTGGCGGCCTATCGCCCCTAGCTAAATGAGATGGGCGCCCACTTGGGGCGCCCATCCAAACCATGATCCTGCGGCTCAGCCTGCAGCAGTGTACGCCGTCTTCACCACCGTGAAGAATTCCGCCGCATACTTGCCCTGCTCGCGCGGGCCGTAGCTCGAGCCCTTGCGGCCGCCGAACGGGACGTGGAAATCGACGCCGGCCGTCGGCACGTTGACCATCACCATGCCGGCTTCCGAGTTGCGCTTGAAATCCGTCGCGTACTTGAGCGACGTGGTGACGATACCCGCCGAGAGACCGAACTCGGTGTCGTTGGCCACCGCCAGCGCTTCCTCATAGTCCTTCACCTTGATTACGGCAGCCACCGGCCCGAAGATCTCCTCGCGGGAGATGCGCATCTGGTTGGTGGCCTCGGTAAAGAGCGTCGGCTGCAGGAAGTGACCCGGATTGTCCTTGGTCACCAACTCGCCGCCGACGGCCAGCCGGGCGCCTTCCGATTTGCCGATGGCGATGTAGTCGGTGTCCTGCTTGAGCTGGCTCGGGTCGACCACAGGGCCGATCTCGGTGTCCTTGGCCAGCGCGTCACCGACGCGGAGGTTACGCACCCGCTCGCTCAGCGCTTCGACATACCGGTCGTGGATGCCCTCGGTGACGATGAGCCGCGACGAGGCCGTGCAACGCTGGCCAGTCGAGAAGAAGGCGCTCTGCGCTGTCGATTCCACTGCCACCTTCAAGTCCGCGTCGTCGAGAACGATGGTCGGGTTCTTGCCGCCCATCTCGAGCTGGAACTTGCGGTTGTGCTTGATCGACGCAGCCGCCACCTTCTGCCCCGTGCCCACCGAGCCGGTGAAGGTGATGGCGTTGAGGTCCTTCGAATCGAGCATCGTCTGCCCCACCACCGACCCGCGGCCCATGACCAGGTTGAGGACGCCCTTGGGCAGGCCGGCGCGATGGAGAATGTCGACGATGGCCCAGCTCGAGCCCGGCACCAGGTCGGCCGGCTTGAAGACCACGGTGTTGCCGTAGCAGATCGCCGGGGCGATCTTCCAGGCGGGGATGGCGATCGGGAAATTCCACGGCGTGATGATGCCGACGACGCCGACGCCCTCGCGGGTGATTTCCACCGAGACGCCGGGCCGCACCGACGGCAGGATTTCGCCTGCCAGCCGCAGTGCCTCGCCGGCGAAGAACTCGAAAATCTGGCCGGCGCGGGTCACCTCGCCGATGCCCTCGGCCAGGGTCTTGCCCTCTTCGCGGCTCAGCAACTCGCCCAGTTCCTGCTTGCGCGCGAAGATTTCATGCGCAGTCTTCGACAGCACGCCCCAACGATCGAGCAAGCCCGAGCGTGACCAGGCCGGGAAGGCAGCCTTGGCGGCAGCAATCGCGTCCTTGGTCTCCTGCTCGCTCGCCTGCGCATAAAGGCCGACGACGTCATTGGTGTTGGAGGGGTTGATGTTTTCTTTGCCCTCGGTCCCCACCCACTCGCCATTGATGAGGTTCTTGTGCAGTTCGGCCATGGTCGTTGTCCTTAGGTAAGTGGGTCAGCTGCGCGCTTAAGTAGTACTAATTGTTCCCGGCGTCACCCCGGGGCGGATCGGAGCATTCGGTGCCACGCCCTTCGTGGTTCGACAGGCTCACCATGAGGGCTACTGGGAGGCACCTTTGAACTGAGGCCTCATGGTGAGCTTGTCGAACCACGAGGCCGGGGAACTCGACTACAGCAACCCTGCCTTCGCCAAATCGCGCAGCAGATGGCTCGCACCATAGGCCCAGGGCGGGCACTCGGTGGCGAGCTTGACGGTGTTGGTCAGTGTCCCCAACGAGGGCGTCGAGATCGAAACCTTGTCGCCGATCTTGTGGGTAAAACCCTTGCCGGCGCCGCCCCGATCCTTCACCGGCGCAAACATCGTGCCCAGATAGAGCACGAAGCCGTCCGGATATTGATGATGCCGGCCGATGGCCGAGGCGACCAGCGATTCCGGCGTCCGCGAAATCTGGCTCATGTTCGAAACGCCGGTGAGCTCGAACCCATCCTCGCCGGTAACGGAGAGCGCGATGTCCGCCGCTTTCACCGTATCGATGGTGAACTCACCGTCGAAGAGCCGGATGAACGGCCCCAGCGACGCCGAGGCATTGTTGTCCTTGGCCTTGCCCAGCAGCAGCGCCGAGCGGCCTTCCACGTCGCGAAGGTTGACGTCATTGCCGAGCGTCGCGCCGATGATGGTGCCCTTGCTTGTCACCACCATCGCCACTTCCGGCTCGGGATTGTTCCACTCCGAGATCGGCAGGATGCCGACATCGGCGCCATAGCCGACGGACGCCATCGGCTGGCACTTGGTGAAGATTTCCGCGTCCGGCCCGATGCCGACTTCGAGATACTGGCTCCAGACCCCGCGCGAGATGAGGGTCTCCTTGACCTTCATCGCCGTCTCGGAGCCCGGCACCAGTTGAGAAAGGTCTGTGCCGATGAGGCCCAGGATCTCGCCGCGCAGGCTCTCCGCCTTGGCCTTGTCGCCCCGCGCCTGCTCTTCGATGACGCGCTCGAGCAGCGACACCACGAACGTGACGCCTGCCGCCTTCACCGCCTGCAAATCGATCGGCGAGAGCAGCGAGGGTTTGGACGCATCGATCTGGCCGGTCCAGCTGTTCGCCAGCACCTCGTCGAGGCTGCCGACCACCTTCCCCAGCGCCGCCTGCACATAGCCGGCGGGATCGCCGGTCTCGCAGACGTCGCGCGAGGTCGGCGCCGCTTTCGAGGTGATGTCCACGATCTCGCCATTGCGTACCGTCACCACCCGCGGGTGGTCGAAGCCGGGGACACGGGCGCGGCCGAGCAGCACGCCATCGGGAACGATCGGATTGGACACGGTAAAAGACCCCTCGAAAACTGGCGGCCGCTACCTAACCCGCAGGGTCTTGCTCTGTCCACCCGACGGCTGACGGACGTGCCTCAGCAATTGGTCGGAAAAAATCTTACTGGCACGCCCAAGGAATGCCATTCGGCGCGCGTCACACTCTCGAACCGCCTTGAAAGCACATTCAGAATGCATTCATCGAGGCGGCCATACCAAGGCAAACCGATTCAATTTCCGGAGTTTTCCATGCGTCTCCTCAGCGCTCTCGTCCTCTGCACCGCCCTCTCCTCCCCGGTTTTCGCGCAGGAATTCTCCGAGCCCGGCCTCATCTCCATCGACGGCCACGGCGAAGTCGTCGTCGCTCCCGACACCGCCTTCGTCACCTCCGGCGTCACCACCCAGGGCGCCACGGCCAAGGAAGCACTCGACGCCAACACGGCCGCAATGGGCGAATTAATTCAGACACTTAAGGATGCCGGCATCGAAGCACGCGACATCCAGACCTCGGGCTTCTCGGTCAATCCGAACTACGTCTACACCGATGCGCGCGACGCCAACGGCTACCAGCTGCCGCCCAAGATCAACGGCTACCAGGTCTACAACACCGTCAACGTCCGCGTCCGCAAGCTCGATACGCTGGGCGCCGTGCTCGACAAGGCCGTGACCGTCGGCGCCAACACCATCAACGGCGTCACCTTCTCGGTCTCCGACACCTCCGACATCCTCAACGAAGCCCGCAAGCAAGCCCTTGAGGACGCTCGCGAAAAGGCCGAGCTCTATGCCACGGCCGCCGGTGTCGAGCTGGGCCATCTGCGCTCAATCACGGAGACCCAGAACATGGGCGGCCCGATCCCCTACGCGGCCGCCGACATGGCTTATGCCAGGGCAGAAGCCGCGCCGGTCCCGGTCGAAGGCGGCGAACTGACTTACTCGATCAACGTCTCGGTGAGCTGGGCACTCGACCAGGCCGACTAGCCGGCCAACGCCTTCCAGATCATGTTGAGCCCGACCAGCAGCAGGAAGGCGGCGAACACCCGCTTCAATGTCTTCTGGTCGAGCCGGTGAGCCAAGGCGGCGCCCAAGGGCGCCGTCAACGCTGCCAGCACGCCGATCAAAAGCAGAGCCGGAACATTGATGTACCCGACGCTTAGCGGCGGCAGATCAAGCACGCTCCAGCCCGAGACGATGAAGCCGATCGTGCCGGAAATGGCGATGAAGACGCCAATCGCCGCGCCGGTCCCGACCGCCTGGTGCATAGTCGCGCCGAGCGCCGCGATCGTCGGCACACTGAGCGATCCACCCCCGACGCCCATCAGCGCCGAAATGTAGCCCACGACGGCCGCAAAGATCCGATGCGTCAGCGCTGATGCGTGGAGATGCCCGATCAGCCGCTGCTGGAACGGCAGCACGATATTGGCGGCGATGAAGATCGCCATCACGCCGAAAACGATGCGTAGCACGTCACCCGAATACCACCGCGCCATCAGCCCGCCGGCGAGTGTCGCGACCACGATCACCGGCGCCCAGAGCTTCAGCACCCTGGTGTCTACGGCGCCGCGCCTGTGGTGCGAAAGCGCCGAGGAGATGCCGGTGGGAATAATGATGGCGAGCGAGGTGCCGACCGCCACGTGCTGCACCACGTCCTTGTCGAACCCCATGAACTCCAGGGCGAAGGCCAGCACCGGCACGATGATGGCGCCGCCCCCAATGCCAAGGAGGCCGGCGAAGACGCCGGAGATCACCCCGGTCAGCGCCAGCCCGGCCACCAGCGGAAAGTAGGCGAAGAAGTCGCTCATGCTCATGGAATCACTCGCCCATCACGTGCAGCACCACCTGCCGCCGATGCGGCCGGGCGCGGTGCTCGAAGAGGTAGAGGCCTTGCCAGGTGCCGAGCAAGGGCAGGCCACGCCCGATCGGTACGGTGAGCGACGATTGCGTCAGCGCCGACTTGATATGCGCCGGCATGTCGTCAGGCCCTTCTGTCGTATGGACAATCCAGTCCATCCCCTCGGGCACGAGGCGCCGGAAGAAGGTCTCGAGGTCGGTCTGCACGTCCGGATCGGCATTCTCCTGGATCAGCAGCGAACATGACGTGTGGCGACAGAAGACGTGCAGAAGTCCGGTGGAAATCAGTGCGTCGGCCACGAACTTCTGTGCCGTGGCGGTGAACTCGTAGAGGCCCTGCCCGCGGGTCTCGATGCCGACGATGGTTTGGCGC